>CAMTOS010000031.1 GCA_947074195.1 uncultured Bacteroides sp. | reverse complement strand
ATGCGTGACAGGCATGTATTCTAACCAACTGAACTAACGCACCAGAATTTCATTTCTTTTTTTTGTTTCGCATCTCTCTCGATTGCGGTTGCAAAGGTAGAGGTTTTTTTCAAACCTGCAAATTCTCCTACAACTTTTTTTCGGGGAGAAATGTGCAATTTTTAGCTTAGTGGTTTATAATGAGGAAGTTTGCTGTAGAAAAAAAATATCACCTTTTTCATATTTTAAATATTGTATCATTTTTAGTGAAAATACCTTTCAGATAGGCCAAAAGCGGTTTAAAACTTTCGATCTGTAAGTTTTCTATCCCCTGAAATAAACTTTTTGTTTGTAATTATCGTAGTATTGCAATAATTGGTTATTTTTGTGGCCTAATCTTATCAAAATATGATGACGACAGCCAAATTGTTACTCCACTGCCCCGATAAGCCGGGCATTCTTGCCGAGGTAACCGATTTTATTACGGTAAATAAAGGAAATATTGTCTATCTGGACCAATATGTAGATCATGTAGAGAATATATTCTTTATGAGAATAGAGTGGGAATTAAAAAACTTTCTTATCCCTAAAGAAAAAATCGAAGATTATTTTTCAACACTATATGCGCAAAAATACGGGATGCACTTCCGTCTCTATTTTTCGGATGTAAAACCACGCATGGCACTTTTTGTTTCAAAAATGTCTCATTGCCTGTTTGACATTCTTGCCAGATATACCGCAGGCGAATGGCATGTTGAAATACCTCTGATTGTAAGTAATCACCCCGATCTGGAACCAGTTGCCAATAGATTTGGCATTCCATTTCATCTTTTCCCGATTACAAAAGAGACAAAAGCCGAGCAGGAACAGAAAGAACTTGAGTTATTAAAAGAGAATGATATCTCCTTTATTGTACTTGCCCGTTATATGCAGGTACTTTCTGAAAGAATGATTCAGGCCTATCCGACTAAGATCATTAATATCCATCACTCTTTTTTGCCGGCCTTTGTAGGTGCTAAACCTTATCATGCCGCTTTCGAACGTGGTGTAAAGATTATCGGAGCAACGAGTCATTATATAACTTCTGAACTCGATGCAGGTCCCATTATTGAACAGGATGTAGTTCGTATATCTCATAAAGATACTGTGTCCGATCTTGTAAATAAGGGAAAAGATCTGGAAAAGATTGTACTTTCCCGTGCTGTGCAAAAGCATATCGAACGAAAAGTGCTTGCTTATAAAAATAAAACTGTAGTTTTCAATTAAAAGACCATATATGGATGTTGCAATAATAAAATACAATGCCGGAAATATTCGTTCTGTCGATTATGCTTTAAAACGAATTGGTGTTGAGGCTGTAATTACTGACGATAAAGATAAATTGCTTAAAGCAGACAAAATAATCTTTCCCGGGGTAGGTGAGGCCGAAACAACAATGCGGCATTTGAGGGTTAATCAGCTCGATACATTTATAAAAGATCTGAAGCAACCGGTTTTAGGTATTTGTTTAGGTATGCAACTGATGTGTGCAACTTCCGAAGAAGGAAATACAGATTGTCTTGGCATTTTTGATGTCCCGGTGAAGCGTTTTATTGCTCAGAAACATACAGATAAAGTACCGCATATGGGCTGGAATACCATTTCTCATTATAAAAGTGATCTTTTTAAGGGATTTACTCACGATGAATTTGTCTATTTTGTGCATAGCTTCTATGTTCCGGTTTGTGAGGAAACAGCTGCGCAGACTGATTATATTCATCCGTTCAGCGCGGCTTTGCATAAAGATAATTTTTATGCGACACAGTTTCATCCTGAAAAGAGTGGAGCAGCCGGCGAACATATTCTCCGGAATTTCCTTAATATTTGAGAATCATCTAAAAACGAATATAAACAGAAACAGTAAATATGATAGAAATAATTCCTGCAATTGATGTGATAGACGGGAAATGTGTCCGTTTAGCCCAGGGAGATTATAATCGTAAGAAAATCTATAAGGAAGATCCGCTTGAGGTAGCCAAAGAATTCGAAGATCATGGAATTCGCCGTTTGCATCTTGTCGATTTAGATGGTGCGGTTTCACAGCATATTGTAAACTATAAAGTGCTCGAAAGAATTGCATCAAATACTTCTCTGATTATAGACTTCGGTGGAGGTATAAAAACTGACGATGATTTAAAGATTGCTTTCGAATGTGGTGCAAACATGGTGACAGGTGGCAGCATTGCAGTGAAAGAACCCGAACTTTTTACCTCCTGGATAAAACAGTATGGAAGCGATAAAATTATTCTGGGTGCTGATGTTCGTGAGCGTAAAATAGCTATAAATGGCTGGCAGGAAAAAAGTGATAATGATATCATTGATTTCCTGAAAGACTATACGAATAAAGGGGTAAATAAGGTAATTTGTACGGATGTGGCCTGTGATGGTATGCTCGAAGGAACCTCTATAAAACTCTATAAAGAAATACTTCAAACTTTCCCGGATTTATATCTCATAGCAAGTGGTGGTGTAAGCGGTATTGTTGATATAGAATCTTTACAAGATGCCGGAATACCTGCCGTGGTTTTCGGAAAGGCGCTCTATGAAGGGAGAATAAATCTTCGCGATCTTCGTATTTTCCTGGATTAAACTTGTAAATTGGATAAAGTATAGAATATCAATGAATTAATCATTGGTTGTATATCTGCTTTCCCATTCATAAAACTGTTGAAAACAGAACATGCATTGAGTAGCTTTACTAAAAGGTTAACGTAAAGTTAGATCATGCATATACTAAAGTTACTAAAAGTATAACGTAAATACTATTCTGCGGCTTTAATATATTGATGTGAGTAATACATCAAAAATTCTTTTTCTCAGTTTAGAATAATCATTACAATATTTGATCCGTAAATAGCTCCGGTTTGTTTTATTCAACTTATAAAATGAAATTACTGTGTTAGCAAAAAGAATAATTCCCTGTTTAGATATAAAAGACGGTCAGACCGTAAAAGGTACCAATTTCGTTAATCTGCGTCAGGCCGGTGATCCGGTCGAACTGGGCAAAGCTTACAGTGAGCAGGGGGCAGATGAGTTGGTGTTTTTAGATATAACTGCCAGTCATGAAGGGCGGAAAACGTTTGCCGAACTGGTAAAACGTATTGCCGCACATATCAATATTCCATTTACTGTTGGCGGTGGTATTAATGAATTGAGCGATGTCGATCGTCTTCTCAGTGCCGGTGCCGATAAAATCTCCATAAATTCATCGGCTATCCGAAATCCTCAGCTAATCGATGATATCACGAAGCATTTCGGATCTCAGGTTTGCGTGCTGGCTGTTGATGCTAAACTAACACCGGAAGGGTGGAAATGTTATCTTAACGGCGGCCGCATTGAAACCGATAAAGAGCTGCTTTCGTGGGCAAAAGAAGCGCAGGAGCGTGGTGTTGGTGAAATACTTTTTACCAGTATGAATCATGATGGTGTGAAAACCGGATATGCGAATGAGGCATTGGCTCAACTTTCCGATTCGCTTTCTATACCAGTCATAGCTTCGGGAGGTGCGGGTGAAATGAGCCATTTTAAAGATACTTTCACACTTGGAAAAGCAGATGCCGCACTGGCAGCCAGCGTTTTTCACTTTGGAGAGATAAAAATTCCCGATTTAAAATCGTATCTTTGCAACGAGGGTATAACTGTCCGGTTGTAAAGTATATCTTAGAACTCTTAAAAACGAAAAGAAATGGATTTAGATTTCGATAAAATGGATGGTCTTGTACCAGCTATTATACAGGATAGACAGACACGTAAGGTTTTGATGCTTGGCTTCATGAATAAGGAAGCTTATGAAATGACAAAAGATACCGGAAGGGTGACTTTTTTTAGTCGTTCAAAAAATCGTTTATGGACGAAAGGTGAAGTAAGTGGCAACTTTCTTGATGTTACTTCGATTAAAGCCGATTGTGACAAAGATACTCTTCTCATTGAGGTTGATCCTAAAGGACCGGTTTGTCATACAGGTACTGATACTTGTTGGGGTGACCAGAATGAAGAACCTGTGATGTTTATTAAACTATTGCAGGATTTTATAGATAAAAGATATGAAGATATGCCCGAAGGATCATATACCACAAGTTTATTCCAGTCGGGTATAAATAAAATAGCTCAAAAGGTTGGCGAAGAAGCTGTTGAGACAGTAATTGAAGCTACAAATGGTACAAACGACAGACTTCTGTATGAAGGTGCCGATTTATTGTATCACTTAATTGTATTGCTTACTTCGAAAGGCTACCGAATTGAGGATTTAGCAAACGAATTAAAAGAGCGACACAGCGCATCATGGAAGAAGCATTAATTTCTTATCAGAATGTTAATATCAACAGAGATGAATTAGAAGTCCTGAATGAAGTGGAATTCAATCTTCATCCGGGAGAATTCGTATATCTTATCGGTAAGGTAGGTAGTGGAAAATCCAGTCTGCTGAAAACATTCTATGGAGAAGTTGATATAAAAAATGGTGATGCAAAAGTTCTGGGTTACAATATGCGTAATCTCAAACGTAAGCATGTTCCGCAGCTCAGACGTCGTTTAGGTATTGTATTTCAGGATTTCAGATTACTCACAGACCGCAGCGTTTTCGATAATCTGAGTTTTGTGCTGAAAGCTACCGGTTGGAAAAGCAAAAAAGAAATTAAACAGCGGGTTGAGGAGACGCTTGAACTGGTTGGTATGGGGCAGAAAGGCTATAAATGGCCTAACGAACTTTCAGGAGGCGAACAGCAGCGTATCGTTATTGCCCGTGCTGTATTGAACTCACCCGATATTATTCTTGCCGATGAACCTACTGGTAATCTGGATGTAGAAACCGGTCGGCTGATTGTAAAACTTCTGCACGATATCAGTCAGTCGGGAACAGCTGTCATGATGACAACGCATAATCTGCAGCTTCTGCATGAATTTCCCGGAGAAGTTTACTGTTGCCAGGACCGCAAGTTTAAAAAAGTTACAGATGAGCATATTCCAGCGAAAGAGGAAGAGCCAGTAACAACTAATAAAGAAATTGATGAAGTGGAAGAAGATATGGCTGTTGAAGTCTGATCCTTTTTTCAATATTGATTATAATATAATTACATATTAATTTTTAACACAGAAACGAAAATGAAAGTTTTAAAGTTTGGAGGAACTTCTGTAGGTTCAGCTCAGCGAATTAAAGAAGTAGCCAAATTGATTACCGATGGTGAACAAAAGATTGTAGTCCTTTCAGCAATGTCGGGCACAACCAACACATTGGTGGAAATTTCCGATTATCTGTATAAGAAGAATCCGGAAGGTGCTAACGAAATCATCAATAAGCTCGAAATGACTTACCGAAAGCATGTTGATGAACTCTATTCTACCGCAGAATATAAACAGAAGGCACTTGAAATGATAAAATCTCATTTCGATTATATTCGTGCATTTACTAAGGATCTCTTCACTTTATTCGAAGAAAAAGTAGTTTTGGCGCAGGGTGAACTTATCTCTACTGCCATGATGAATTATTATTTGCAAGAGTGCGGTGTAAGTTCTGTTTTGTTACCTGCACTTGACTTTATGCGTACTGATAAAAACGCAGAACCAGATCCTACTTATATCAAAGATAAGCTTCAGCTTCAGCTTGAGCTTCATCCTAATGTAGAAATCTATATCACTCAGGGTTATATTTGCCGCAATGCTTATGGTGAAATCGATAACCTTCAGCGTGGTGGCAGCGATTATACTGCTTCATTGATTGGTGCTGCTGTTGATGCTTCAGAAATCGAGATCTGGACTGATATTGATGGTATGCACAATAATGACCCTCGTATTGTAGAAGGTACAACTCCTGTACGTCAGCTTCATTTCGAAGAGGCTGCTGAGTTGGCTTACTTTGGGGCGAAGATTCTTCATCCAACTTGTATTCAACCTGCTAAATATGCTAATATTCCTGTACGTTTGCTCAATACTATGGATCCAAAAGCTCCGGGTACTTTGATTTCTAACGATACTGAAAAAGGTAAAATCAAAGCAGTTGCTGCAAAAGATAATATTACTGCTATCAAGATTAAATCAAGTCGTATGTTGCTGGCGCATGGTTTCCTGCGCAAGGTTTTCGAAATCTTTGAAAGCTACCAGACCTCTATCGATATGATCTGTACATCTGAAGTAGGTGTATCTGTATCTGTTGACAATACAAAACATCTGAATGAAATTCTTGATGATCTGAAAAAATATGGTATGGTTACCGTAGATAAAGATATGTGTATTGTATGTGTTGTAGGTGATCTTGAATGGGAAAATGTTGGTTTCGAAGCAAAGACTATGGACGCTATGAAAGATATCCCTGTTCGTATGATTTCTTATGGTGGTAGTAACTATAACATTTCTTTCCTGATTCGCGAATGCGATAAGAAAGCTGCACTGCAGGCATTGAGCAAGGAATTGTTCACTAAAAACTAATTGATAAATATAATGTTATATATGGGGTGCTTTTATCACTATCCGATAAAAGCACCTTTTTGTATAACAGATGATTTAAATAAACGCATTATTGAATTTTATGAAAGGTATATTTCCAATAGAAAAGTTTCGTCAGCTTCGCACGCCTTTTTATTTTTATGATACAAAAGTGCTTCGCGATACTTTGACGTGCATTAATCAGGAAGCTTCCCGATATGATAATTTCGAAGTGCATTATGCTGTAAAAGCTAATGCCAATCCAAAATTGCTTACTATTATCCGTGAAAACGGACTTGGTGCCGATTGTGTTAGCGGTGGCGAAATAAAAGCTGCATTGCAAGCTGGTTTTCCTGCTGAAAAAATCGTATTTGCAGGTGTAGGTAAAGCCGACTGGGAAATTGAACTTGGTCTTGACAATAATATTTTCTGCTTTAATGTAGAATCTATCCCTGAACTTGAAGTCATTAATTATCTGGCTTCTGAAAAAGGAAAAGTAGCAAATGTTGCTTTCCGTATCAATCCTAATGTAGGTGCTCATACACATGCGCATATTACTACCGGACTGGCTGAGAACAAGTTCGGTATCAGTATGGATGATATGGAGCGTGTTATTGAAGTTGCCGGTGAACTGAAAAATGTAAACTTTATTGGTTTGCATTTCCATATTGGTTCGCAGATTCTTGATATGGGCGATTTCGTTGCGCTTTGTAACCGTATCAATGAGTTGCAGGACAAACTTGAGGCACGTCATATTTTAGTGAATCATATTAATGTAGGTGGTGGATTAGGTATCGATTATGAACATCCTAATCGTCAGCCAATTCCTGATTTCAAATCATATTTCGCTACATATGCCGGACAATTGAAGCTCCGTCCTCATCAAACTTTACATTTTGAATTGGGTCGTGCGGTGGTTTGTCAGTGCGGTTCGCTAATTTCTCAGGTACTTTATGTAAAAGAAGGTACGAAAAAGAAATTCGCTATCCTTGATGCTGGTATGACTGATTTGCTTCGTCCTGCACTTTATCAGGCATATCACAAAATGGAGAATATTACTTCAGAAGAGGCAGTACAGACTTATGATGTGGTAGGACCAATCTGCGAATCTTCGGATGTGTTTGGTAAAGCTGTAGATTTGAATGGTGTGAAACGTGGCGATTTAATTGCTTTGCGTTCTGCCGGTGCTTACGGTGAAATTATGGCATCTGCTTATAATTGCCGCGAATTACCCGGAAGTTATACTTCAGACGAACTACGTTAATCGTAATAAAACATACTCTTTGAAAGCCGGGCGAACAAACCCGGCTTTTTTCTTGTTGAGATGTCAGTGTTGAATTAACTTTAAAACATACGAATATGATTTCTGAAAAGTTACAATCGGCTATCAATGAGCAAATAGCAATGGAGTTGTGGTCGGCCAACCTTTATATGGCCATGTCTTTCTATTTTGACCGAAATGGTTTCCAGGGTTGCTCCAGCTGGATGCGCAAGCAAGCCATCGAAGAAACAGAACATGCTTATGAAATGGCCGGCTTTCTGACAAAACGTGGTGGTGTACCTGTAGTAGAACAAATTCCTGAAGTGACGAATCACTGGGATTCACCTATGGAAGCCTTTAAGAATGTTTATCTTCACGAAGGTCACATTTCTAAACGAATAGATCATTTGCTGGAGTTGGCTATTGAAGAAAAAGATAATGCCGCTCAGGATTTCTTCTGGAAGTTCGTTCGCGAGCAAGTGGAAGAAGAAGCGACTGTATCGGGCATTCTCGACAGAATGAAAGTAGCCGGCGATAGTAGTATATTATATGTAGACACTCAGCTTGGACAGCGACAATAATAATCCATAAGAAAAGGCTTGCAGATTTAATTCTGCAAGCCTTTTCTTATGTTTTGATATAAGTTCTATTTCAGTACACCAAGTTCTTTACCTATTTTGATAAATGCATTGATGCAACGATCCAGATGTTCTTGTTCATGTGCAGCAGATAGCTGTACACGGATGCGTGCCTGATCTTTAGGAACTACAGGATAATAGAAACCTGTTACATAAATGCCTTCTTCCAGCATTTTTGAAGCATAAACCTGAGAAAGTTTAGCGTCATAAAGCATTACAGCACAAATCGCACTTTGAGTCGGTTTGATGTCGAAGCCGGCTTCCAACATTTTATCGCGGAAATAAGCCACATTTTTCATCAGTTTATCGTGCAGTTCATTGCTTTCTTTCAGCATACGGAAAGCTTCGATTCCTGCTCCTACAACCGGGGGTGCAACAGAGTTAGAAAACAGATAAGGACGACTGCGTTGACGAAGTAAGTCGATAATCTCTTTTCTACCGGTGGTAAAACCACCCATGGCACCACCGAAAGCCTTGCCAAGTGTACCTGTATAAATATCTACTTTTCCATAAGTGCCGAAAAGCTCGCTAACACCATGTCCGGTAGGACCTACCACGCCAGCCGAGTGCGATTCATCGACCATTACCAGTGCATTATATTTTTCAGCCAGTTTGCAAATCTCTTCAAGCGGAGCAACATTGCCATCCATAGAGAAAACACCGTCGGTTACAATGATGCGGAAGCGTTGTTCCTGTGCATCTTGCAGACATTTTTCAAGTTCCTGCATATCTGCATTGGCGTATCTGTATCTTTTGGCTTTACACAAACGAACGCCATCAATAATAGAGGCATGATTCAGTGAGTCAGAAATGATAGCATCTTTCTCATCGAGCAGCGGTTCAAAAACACCACCGTTTGCATCAAAGCAGGCAGCATATAATATAGTATCTTCAGTTTTGAAATAATCTGAAATGGCAGCCTCAAGTTCTTTATGAATGTCTTGTGTACCACAAATGAAGCGAACAGATGACATGCCATAGCCGCGTTTATCCATTGTAGCCTTTGCAGCCTCGATAAGACGTGGGTGATCAGACAGTCCGAGATAATTGTTTGCACAGAAATTGAGTACCTCTTTTCCTTTTACAGTGATGACTGCACCTTGAGGACTTTCAATTAATCTTTCTTCTTTGTAAAGACCGGCATCCTTGATTTCAGTCAGGGTCTGACAGAGATGCTCTTTTAGTTTTCCATACATAATGCTCAAAAGTTTTTGGTTGATATACAAAGGACATTATTTTTTGCGAAATAAACAATAACTATATCTTTTTAAAAAGAAAAAAAGTGTTTTCTTTGTTCACTAATAAATGAATTACCTTTGATTACAAAATGAAAAATATTTTAGTGATAGGAGCAACCGGACAAATTGGTTCGGAGTTGACAATGGAATTGCGAAAACGCTACGGAAATGACAATGTAGTAGCAGGGTATATTTCGGGTGCAGAACCAAAAGGTGAGCTAAAGGAGTCGGGACCTGCCGAAATTGTCGATGTAACTGACGCTTCTAATATAGAAAATGTGGTCAAAAAGTATCAAATTGATACTATCTATAATTTGGCTGCATTACTCTCCGTTGTTGCGGAAGCCAAGCCATTACTGGCCTGGAAAATCGGAATCGATGGATTATGGAATGTTCTCGAAGTAGCAAGAGAACATAAATGTGCAGTTTTTACACCGAGCTCAATTGGCTCTTTCGGGGCAAATACTCCGCATGTAAAAACACCGCAAGACACAATACAAAGACCGCAGACTATTTATGGAATCAGCAAGGTAACTACCGAGCTTCTGAGTGATTATTATTATACGAAATATGGAGTTGATACCCGTTCGGTACGTTTCCCCGGAATCATATCGAATATCACACCTCCGGGTGGAGGTACTACCGACTATGCCGTAGACATTTATTATGCGGCAGTTAAGGGACAAACTTTTATTTGTCCTATTGCACAGGGTACTCTTATGGATATGATGTATATGCCAGATGCACTGAATGCAGCCATCAATCTGATGGAAGCTGATCCGGAAAAACTCGTTCATCGTAATGCCTTTAATATTACGGCTATGAGTTTCGATCCGGAAATTATCTACCATTCTATATTGCGTCATTATCCCGATTTTAAAATGATTTACGATGTAGATCCTTTAAAACAGCGCATCGCTAACAGCTGGCCCGATAGTCTGGATGATAGTTGTGCACGTAAAGAGTGGGGTTGGAAACCCGAATATGATTTAGAGCGAATGACTAAAGATATGATTGATAAACTTAGTATACGTTTAAAGAAATGAGATTCATCTTTATAGTTTTTATTTGTAGTTTATTGTTTGTTTCGTGCAAAGGACGATTGTCCCGCGAAGAAGCAAAAGAGTTGCTGTCAGTGATGGCCGACTCTGCATTGGTTTTTGACTCAGCTTATGATGATGATGTTGAAGCAGTGCCCGAAGTCTATGAAGAAGAACTATTTGATGACTTTATTTTCAATTTCTCTACCGACGAACAGTTGCAGAAAGAAAGAATTCAGTTCCCTTTGGTGGTGATAAGCGAAAGTGGAACTGATACTATCCCGTCGGATCAATGGGAGCACGATGAATTGTTTAATCTTAGAAATTACTATACACTTCTTTTCGATAAAGAGGAAGATATGGATTTGATTGGCAATATAGATATTGACTCGGTATCTATTGAATGGATCAATATTCCCGAAAAGCTGATTAAGCAGTATGACTTCCGCCGTGATAATGGCCGATGGGCATTAAATGCCATTGTAAAACGCCAGTTGGAGCAAACAGATAATACCAATTTTCTTTCTTTCTTCTATCGTTTTTCTACGGATAGTCTTTATCAGGCACGAATGGTGAGACGGCCGTTGAAGTTTATAACCATTGATCCTGATGATGACTTTTCAATTATTGAAACCACGCTCGATGTAAACCAGTGGTTTGCCTTTAAACCGGACTTGCCCGTTGGGAAGCTGACCAATATCGATTACGGACAGATGAATAAAAGCACTTCTAATCGTAAGATACTTGCTTTGAAAGGTTTGGACAACGGATTTTCGAATCTGCTCTATTTCCGCAGAAAATCGGGAAATGACTGGGAACTTTATAAGTTCGAAGATATCAGCATGTAATATCTATACTTTCACTAATAAAATTCAGGATATGATACAAAAGAATATTTCACTCTTAAAATATAATACTTTCGGGATTGATGCCATTTCAGCCCGCTTCTTTGAGTATAAAAGCGAAAAGGAGTTGCAGGATGCATTAAAAGCCGGGGAGATAACTAAACCATTTCTTCAGATAGGCGGGGGAAGTAATTTATTGTTTACCCGTGATTATCCAGGATTGATACTCCACTCACAAATTGATGGAGTGGAAGTAATCGATGAAAATGCTGAATCTGTATGGCTGCGTGTTGGTGCCGGTGTGGTGTGGGATCGCTTCGTGGCCTATTGTGTAGATCATGAATGGTATGGTGCCGAAAATCTGTCGTATATTCCTGGTGAAGTAGGTGCAAGTGCCGTACAGAATATTGGTGCATATGGTGTTGAGGCTAAGGATCTGATTACAAAAGTAGAGACGATTAATCTTAGTGGTGATAAAACTATTTACGATGTCAAGGAATGCCACTATGGCTATCGCGATAGCATCTTTAAACACGCGCCGCATTGCGAAGAATTCGTCACTTATGTTACTTTCAGACTGAGTAAAATTCATAAGTTTAACCTGAACTATGGCAGTGTACAGGAAGAAACCGATAAATACCCGGAATTGAATCTTAAGAATGTCCGTCAGGCCATTATCAATATCCGACAAACCAAATTGCCGGAACCTGAGATTTTGGGTAATGCCGGAAGCTTTTATAAGAATCCGGTAATTTCCGGTAAAATGTTCGGGGCACTCCAGGCAGAATATCCGGCAATTCCGTTCTACCAGCTTCCTGATGATAAAGTGAAAATACCTGCAGCATGGCTCATTGAGCAATGTGGCCTGAAAGGTTTCTCTGACGGCGATGCAGGTGTACACGATAAACAGCCGTTGGTGCTGATTAACAAAGGTAAAGCAAAGGGTTGTGAAATACTGGCATTATCGGATAAAATACGCAAAGCGGTAAAAGATAAATTTGGTATTGACTTAATGCCTGAAGTAACAATCATCTGATGAAAATTACAGTTTTAGGAAGTGGTACATCCACCGGTGTTCCCGAAGTAGGGTGTACCTGTGCGGTATGTACTTCTGCCGATCCGAAAGATAAGCGTCTTCGTACCTCTTTATTAATAGAAACCGATGACTCCCGCATTCTTCTTGATTGCGGGCCCGATTTTCGTGCGCAGATGCTGCATGTTCCCTTTAATAAGATTGATGCTGTTTTACTTTCGCACGAACACTACGATCATGTGGGCGGATTAGATGATCTTCGACCGTTTTGTGCTTTTGGATCTGTTCCGGTTTATGCCGATGAGAGTACGGTAAGACAATTGAAAGAACGAATGCCTTATTGTTTCCGTGAACATCCTTATCCGGGCATTCCGAATATACATTTAACTGCGGTGGATCCCGGTGTGAAATTCAGAATAAATCATACGGATATATTGCCTTTTACCGTTATTCATGGCCGCTTACCCATATTAGGTTATCGTATCGGCAAATTTGCCTATATCACCGATATGTCGAACCTGCCCCAAGAGTCTCTTCAATACCTCGATCATCTTGATATTCTTTTTGTAAATGCTCTTCGCCTTAAAAAACACCCTACACATCAGAATCTGGAAGAAGCCATAGATTTTGCACGATGTGTAAATGCCAAACAAACTTACTTTATACATATGAGCCATCATATGGGAGTTCA
Source organism: uncultured Bacteroides sp. (assembly GCA_947074195.1). Lineage (GTDB taxonomy): Bacteria > Bacteroidota > Bacteroidia > Bacteroidales > Bacteroidaceae > Bacteroides. The sequence continues at coordinate 16,558 of CAMTOS010000031.1, read as the reverse complement.
TTGTGAAATTGAAAGGCTATTGCCTGATAATATGCATTTTGCTTACGATGGGATGCAGATTTATTAACTACAATTTTGTCACATTCTCTTAATTGTTTATCTTTGTTATTCCGTGTGAATGAAGATTTAAATGAGGCAGAAGTTTTTTCTCAAAACATCGGTAATTCTGTTGACCATTTTTTTGGTCGCGGGATGCGTTATTTTCTATCAAATTCAAACCAATGAAGACGATAGAACTTTTCTTTCCTATGACCCCTGCACTTTAATTCCCTCCTCCGCCACTACTATCATTGAAACCGATTATATTTTAGATGCTATCCGCGATTTTGAATCAATAAAAAGTTTTAGTGATTCTGTTGAAACTCATATCCCTGTTTTTATTTCTAAGCTAATTGATTTTATCGGTAATAACTATCGCGAAAGCATTTTTACATTAAACCGCAATATGACGAAAGTGCTTCTCAGTATTCATCCCGGCGAGAATGATTCTGATGATTATGTGTTTTACTGCTTCTATAATAAGAATGCTACTTCTTTTATAAAACAATTTGTAAACAAAAATTGTGTGAGTAGTCTTCCGTTATCAATATATAATTACCGCAACAATGAGATCAGAACCTATGAGATGAATAATAAGGAGAAGATTTCATTTTTTTATACCTCTCATTTGTTTGTGATTAGTTATAATCCATTATTACTACAGGAGGTTATTGATTGTAAAGTATATGGCAATTCTGTATTAGAAAAAAATAATTTAAGTGAATTAAGGCATAAGGAGCGTCCACGTAATATACTTGCAATCTATCAATATATTGAGAGTATGCCTATGGGTTCAAAAGATGACGCTCCCTTTTGGCATCTCCCGGTTTATGGATGGGTAGAATACAGATTAAATATAGATTCAGATCAGGTGCGGTTTACCGGAATAAATCATTCAACCTCCTCGCTTCCGTCATTGATTACATTTTTGCAAAATCAGCAGTTATTAAATACTTTACCCGATGACGAAATTCCCGATTCGACTTATATGTTTGCCCATTTATCTATTTCTGATCTTTTGGCATTGAAAGAACTTTATTTCTCAAGGATTGATAATTCTGTATATGTAATAAATGATAGTGTTAATGCGGTTCTTGAAGATAATATTGGTAAAGATGCATTTGTTTGCTGTTTTACTGGTGAGGGTGATGATCAGACTACATTTAATTCAGTTTTAAGTATATCGCTTGCCAATTCAAAAAAAGCACAAGAGTCTTTTAACCAATTGCTTAGAGAAGATAAAGCAAGCCTCTTATCTTATATAGGAAAATATCATAATTATAAACTATACAGAATGTCTTTCAAAACCAATGATTCATTGATGCTGAATGATAATGATAAATATTTATGTATTTATGAAAAGAGACTCCTGCTCTCGTCGACTCCAGAAGATCTGGAAAATTATATAGCTGCAATAAATGATAAACAGAAGTTTTCAAATTCTTCAGTCTTTAATCAACGTTTTTTTAGACAACCTTCTGTGTATAATTATATGTTGATGGTTGATTTTAGTATCTTAAATAATCAACTTGAAAATCGTAGTCCACTGATTCCTGAGTTCATGCTGAAACATCTCGATATGTATAAAGATTTTATCTTTACAGTTCAGTTTTCCAGGATGAACAACACTGTTTTCTCCATCATGACCTTTCAGTATAAAAATGAAAGTGTTTAATAGGTTTGTTGGCAAGCTGTACTCAGTCCGTCGGCAAGCTATACGCAACTTACCGGAAAGCTATGGCTGACATGCTGAGTAGCTATGGCCAGATAAGTAAATAGCCCTGTTTATTCCACAAAATAAACAGGGCTATTTATATTTTTATACGATCTTTCGCTGATTAGAAAGGAAGATCGTCGTTGTTATCAGCAGAAAACTGAGGAGCGCTTGTTGCAGGGGGAGGAGTCATTGGTGCAGCGCTTTGCATAGGTTGCTGCATCATTGGCTGAGCTGCCACACGGTCTACTTTCCATGCACGGATACTGTTGAACCAGCGATCGTTCCACTGGCGTGCATCGATATCAAAAGAAACAGTAAGCTCTTCGCCCATCTGTATGTTAAATTGTTCAATTTTATCACCGCCAAATACTTCAAAACACATTTTGCGAGGATATTGGTCGTGGTTTTCTACAACGAACTCTTGTGCTTTCCAGGCGTTGCCTGTTTTTGAAACTCCCTCTTTAGGAGAAAGGATAGCGATAATTTTTCCGGTAAATTCCATTGCGTATATATTAAAATGAGTCTGCGAAGTTACAATTTTTTGAGCATACAGCCGATATTTAAAATGCTTTTTTCTTTTATATGTTGTCTCAGTCCGATATTATTTATAAATTTGTACTTTAAAATATAGTATAAATATAGGAGTACAAAGATATGAAATTTATAGTTTCAAGCACAGCGCTTTTTAGTCATTTGCAAGCGGTAAGCCGTGTGGTTAATTCAAAGAATACATTGCCTATTCTGGATTGTTTTCTATTTGATCTTCAGGATGGTACGCTTTCAATTACTGTTTCAGACAGTGAAACAACCATGCAGACTTCAATCGAAGTAAATGAAAGTGATGATAACGGTCGTTTCGCTATTGGTGCCAAGACTTTGCTTGATGCTTTGAAAGAAATTCCCGAGCAGCCGCTTTCTTTCGATATTAACATGAAAAATTTTGAAGTAAGTGTCCGCTATCAAAATGGTAAATACAATCTGGTGGGTCAGAATGCCGATGAATATCCGACTACTCCTGCACTTCAGGATAGTGCTGTAAGATTGCAGATGGATGCTTCTGTTCTTCTGAATGGCATCAACCGTTGTATCTTCGCTACTGCCGATGATGAACTTCGTCCGGTAATGAATGGTATCTATTTCGATATTACTACCGAAGATCTTACAATGGTGGCTTCTGATGGTCATAAACTGGTGCGCTGCAAGTCATTGTCATCACATGGTGATAGCCGTGCTGCATTTATCCTGCCTAAGAAACCGGCTACCTTGCTGAAGAATCTTCTGACCAAAGAAGCGGGTGTGGTAGTAATTGAGTTTGATGAAAGAAATGCGGTATTTACTCTCGAACGCTTCCGTATGGTTTGTCGTCTGATTGAAGGTCGTTATCCGAACTACAACTCTGTAATTCCTCAAAATAACCCGAATAAAGTAACTGTAGACCGTGTTCAGCTGCTGGGTGCACTTCGTCGTGTATCTATCTTCTCATCACAGTCAAGCAGTTTAGTGAAACTTCAGATTAACGAAAATCAGATTATTGTATCGGCACAGGACATCGATTTCTCTACTTCTGCAGAAGAAACACATACTTGTCAGTATGGAGGAACACCAATGAGCATCGGCTTTAAATCGCCTTTCCTTATTGATATTCTGACAAATATTACAAGTGATGAAATCATTATTGAACTGGTTGATCCTTCGCGTGCCGGAGTGATTGTACCTGCAGAGCAAGAGCAAAATGAGGATTTGCTGATGTTGCTGATGCCAATGATGCTAAACGATTAATAAACGACCTGCTATTAATAAGGGTATTCTATGAAATTAAATTTGAAAAATCCGATTGTCTTCTTCGATTTGGAGACAACCGGAACTAATATAAGCTCGGACCGTATTGTAGAAATCTGCTATCTGAAAGTTCATCCAAACGGAAACGAGGAGTCTAAAACAATGCGTATTAATCCCGAAATGCCTATTCCTGCTGCTTCATCGGCTGTACATGGTATTTATGATGAAGACATTGTCGATTGTCCTACTTTCAAAGAAGTGGCTAAAACAATTGCTGCCGATATTGAAGGTTGTGACCTTGCCGGTTTCAATTCGAACCGTTTCGATGTGCCTGTACTTGTCGAAGAGTTTTTGCGCGTGGGAGTAGATATCGACATCAGCAAACGTAAATTTGTAGATGTGCAGACTATTTTCCATAAAAGAGAACAACGCACGCTGTCGGCTGCCTATCGTTTTTACTGTGACCAGTGTCTGGAAGATGCACATACTGCCGAAGCCGATACGAAAGCGACTTATGAAGTATTGAAGGCGCAGCTGGACCGTTATCCTGATCTGGAAAATGACATTGCTGCACTTGCTGAATATTCAACATTCAGTCGCAATGTGGATTTTGCCGGAAGAATGGTTTATGACGATAACGGCGTAGAGATATTCAATTTCGGGAAATACAAAGGAATGCCGGTAGCCGAAGTTCTTAAAAAAGATAATGGCTATTATGGCTGGATGATGGGAAATGATTTTACGCTGAACACGAAATCGATGCTGACCAAAATACGGCTGCGGGAACTGAGTGGAATGCTTACGAAATAATTGAAAACTTTTATAATCTCCTGTCTTATATAGTTTATGACTATACAGACAGGAGCTTTGAATTTTATGTTGCAAGGAAAAAAAATAATATTGGGTATAACCGGTAGTATTGCCGCTTATAAAGCATGTCATATTATTCGCGGACTGATTAAGGCCGGAGCGGAAGTTCAGGTGGTGATTACGCCTGCGGGAAAAGAATTTATTACGCCGATTACACTCTCTGCACTGACCAGTAAACCGGTTATCAGTGATTTTTTTGGTCAGCGTGATGGTTCATGGAACAGTCATGTTGATCTTGGTCTTTGGGCCGATGCAGTGCTTATTGCACCAGCTACGGCCTCTACAATCGGTAAGATGGCTCACGGCATTGCCGATAATATGTTGATTACCACCTATCTTTCGGCAAAAGCACCTGTGTTTGTGGCTCCTGCCATGGACCTCGATATGTATGCACATACTTCTACGCAACGCAATCTCGACATTCTCCGTTCGTACGGGAATCACATCATCGAACCCGGAACGGGCTTTCTGGCCAGCCATCTGGTAGGGAAGGGTAGAATGGAAGAGCCGGAGAATATCATTAAATATCTGGATCAGTACTTTTCATCGCAGGAAGATTTGAATGGGAAGAAAGTTGTGATTACTGCCGGACCAACTTACGAAAAGATTGACCCAGTGCGTTTTATCGGTAATTACTCATCAGGTAAAATGGGTTTTGCTCTTGCCGAAGAGTGTGCCCGCCGCGGAGCCGAAGTCGTGCTTGTGGCCGGCCCGGTACAGATGGAAGTGAATCAATCGAATATTACACGCATCAATGTAGAATCTGCTGCCGAAATGGCGAAGGCCGCTGAAGATCATTTTACAACGGCTAATGCTGCGATTCTTTGTGCTGCAGTGGCCGATTTTACTCCGGTTGAAACTGCTGATGTTAAAATGAAACGCGGGGATGAGGATTTGGTGCTTCGTCTGAAGCCAACGCAGGATATTGCCAAACGACTGGGTGAGCTTAAGAAAGATGGCCAGATTTTGGTAGGCTTTGCACTTGAAACCAATAACGAAGAAGATAATGCTAAGGGTAAACTCGAACGTAAGAATCTTGATTTTATCGTGCTGAATTCTTTGAATGATGCAGGTGCCGGTTTCCGACATGATACAAACAAGATCGCTATTATCGATAAAAATACGAAGGTTGATTATCCGCTGAAACCTAAAACAGAGGTGGCATCGGATATTATCGATCATTTAGTGAAAATGATGTTATGAAGTTAAAACTCTCCATTTTATTCATCTTTTTAATTTCTTTATGCGGTGTGTCTGCGCAGGAACTGGACTGTAAGGTTACAGTTAATTACTCGCAGATTCAGGGAACAAACGTGCAGGTATTTCAGACACTGGAAAATGCACTGACGGAATTTATAAACAACCGAAGATGGACGCAGGCGCAATATGAGCCTAACGAACGCATTCGTTGTTCGATGAACCTCACCGTAAAGAGTTATGATGAGAATGATGGAAGATGGAGTACAGAGCTGATAGTACAATCTACCCGTCCGGTATTTCAGTCGGGTTATCAGTCAGTGCTGTTTAGTTTTAAAGATCCCGATGTAACTTTCGACTATCGCGAGTTCGATCCGCTGGAGCTTCGCGATAATCAGTTGGATAACAATCTGGTTGCTGTGGTGGCTTACTATATATATATGATATTGGGGTTGGATATGGATTCTATGGCACCGCTGGGTGGCACCGATCTTTTTTATGCAGCGCAGAATATTGTAAACGAGGCTCAGACGATGAACGAAAAGGGATGGAAGGCCTTTGACAGTAGTCGTAACCGATATGCATTGGTCAGCGATTATCTGGACGAAGGAATGAGTCCGCTACGACAACTGATGTATGAATATCACCGCAATGGTCTGGACGAAATGTCGACCAATGCCACTCGCGGCCGCTCGGTGATTACTACCGCCATGTCGAAATTATCGGAAGCACGAAGCAATAAACCTATGTCGTCTTTGCCGACGATATTTACCGAAATAAAGCGCGATGAAATTGTAAATATCTATGGTCTGAGTTCGCCTGCCAGTCAGAAAGAACGCGAAGATATTTATCAGATTGTTTCATCTGTAAATCCATCATTTAATAATGAATGGGCTAAGATTAAAAACAAATAAACTATGCTACGCTCACTTTATATACAGAATTATGCCCTGATCGAATCGCTCGAGATTGATTTCGAAAGTGGTTTTTCCGTGATAACCGGAGAAACAGGTGCAGGGAAATCGATTATACTTGGTGCCATTGGTTTGCTGCTTGGACAACGTGCCGATGTAAAATCCATACGTCAGGGGGCAAAGAAATGTATCATCGAGGCTCGCTTTCAGATTGCTAACTACGGTATGAATGTTTTCTTCGAAGACAACCATCTGGAATATGATGAAGAATGTATTCTTCGTCGAGAAATACAGTCATCGGGCAAAAGCCGCGCTTTCATAAACGATACGCCCGTAACGCTGGCTCAATTGAAGGAACTTGGCGAACAACTGATTGATGTTCATTCACAACATCAGAATCTGTTACTCAACAAAGAAGGCTTCCAGTTGAATGTGCTCGATTTACTGGCGCACAATAATCATGCGCTAAATGATTATAAGCTGCTTTATTCGACCTGGAAGAGTGTTGAAAAAGAGTTGCAGGAGTTGTTAGATGAGGCTGCGAAGAACAAAGCCGATGAAGACTATATCCGCTTTCAGTTAGAACAATTGGAAGAAGCCGGTTTAACAGAAGGCGAACAAGAGAGTCTGGAACAGGAATCAGAAACGCTGGAGCATGCAGAAGAAATTAAAGCAGGACTCTATCGGGTGGAACAGGCATTCACTTCGGATGAGGGTGGTTTGCTTAACGGACTGAAAGAGCGCATCAACGAGCTAACTTCCCTGCAAAAGATTTATCCGGATGCTACCGAACTAACTAACCGTATTTATGCTTCGTGGATTGAGTTGAAAGATGTGGTCGATGAAATATCTTCTCAGGGAGAACATATCGAATACAATCCTGCACGATTGGAAACGGTCAATTATCGTCTTGATCAGATATATACGCTACAGCAAAAGCATCGTGTAGATACGATTGAAGAATTAATCGGACTGATGAATAATTATGCCGAACGACTGAACATAATCACTTCTTTTGACGATCGCTTAGCAGATCTGGAAGCACGGAAGTCTGAAGCTTTCCAAAAGGTAGAGAAGCAGGCTGCTGTGTTGACGAAATCGAGAAATGAAGCTGCTCGGGCTATGGAAAAAGAGATGGCTGCACGTCTTGTGGTATTGGGAATGCCCAATGTCCGTTTCCAGATTGAACTTGGTATGCGCAATGAACCAGGTACAAATGGTATTGACACGGTAAGCTTCTTGTTCTCTGCCAATAAGAACGGAGCGCTTCAAAATATTTCTTCGGTTGCATCAGGTGGTGAAATTGCCCGCGTAATGCTATCGGTAAAAGCGCTTATTGCCGGTGCAGTGAAATTGCCGACCATCGTTTTCGACGAAATCGATACCGGAGTATCGGGCGAGATGGCCGACCGTATGGCCGACATCATGCAGGAAATGGGTGATCGCGAACGCCAGGTAATCAGCATTACACACTTGCCGCAAATTGCTGCCCGCGGGAAGAATCATTATAAAGTATACAAACAGGATAGCGAAAATGAAACAAATAGTCATATTCGCCGTCTTACTACAGAAGAGCGCATAGAAGAACTGGCACATATGCTAAGTGGCGCTGTATTGACCGAAGCTGCTCTTGCTAATGCAAAAACACTACTGAATAAATAAATATAAAATGTAAATCTTTTGATCGGTTTTATTGTTATCAGAAGAAAAATAAAGAATCAATGACGGATAAAAATGAAATGATATTCGGCGTACGTGCCGTTATCGAAGCTATTCAGGCTGGTAAAGAAATAGATAAAATTCTGGTAAAGAAAGATATTCAGAGTGATCTTTCTAAAGAACTTTTCGCTGCACTTAAAGGAACTCTCATTCCTGTTCAGCGTGTACCGGTAGAACGTATCAATCGTTTAACAAGAAAGAATCATCAGGGTGTTATCGCCTTTATTTCATCAGTAACATATCAGAAGGCTGAGCAATTGGTGCCTTACTTTTTCGAAGAAGGAAAAAATCCTTTCTTCGTAATGCTCGACGGTATTACTGATGTCCGCAATTTCGGTGCAATTGCCCGTACTTGTGAATGTGCCGGCGTAGATGCAATTATCATTCCCGCAAAGAATAGTGTATCGGTAAATGCTGATGCCATGAAAACTTCGGCTGGTGCATTGCACACACTGCCTGTTTGCCGCGAACAAAATCTGAAATCGACGCTGCAATTCCTTAAGGATAGTGGTTTCCGACTGATTGCTGCTACAGAAAAAGGCGATTACGACTATTCTAAAGGTGATTATACCGGTCCGATATGTCTTATTATGGGTGCTGAAGATACCGGTGTTTCTTATGAAAACCTTTCACTTTGCGATGAATGGGTGAAAATTCCTATTCTTGGTAAAATTGAATCATTAAATGTTTCTGTGGCTGCAGGTGTATTGATATACGAAGCATTGAAGCAACGACAGGAACAGGATTAATCATTAAATATTTTCTCTAATTACTTAGCAAGCACATGAAATTCACCATGAAGCGAATTATTCAAACTTTATTATTTGTTGCTCTGTCTGTTCAGTTTGCAGTAGCGCAACCCCCTAAATGGCTCGATAAGGCCAAAAGATCTGTATTTTCTATTGTGACCTATGGTTCAGAAGGACAAACTCTTCATTCAGGCAATGGTTTTTTTGTAACTGAAGCTGGGGTAGGAGTATCGAACTATGAATTGTTTAAGGGTGCGGCGAAAGCAGAGATCATTACCTCAGATGGTAAACGTATGCCTATCGAATCTATTCTCGGCGTAAACGAGATGTACGACGTCATTAAGTTTAAAGTTGGCATTACTGATAAGAAAGTACCGGCATTAACCATTGCGGCTCAGCCGTCGGAACCGGATGCTACCGTCTATCTGCTGCCTTACTCTACACAAAAAGAGCGTACATTCAGATCGGGGAAAGTAAAAGAAGTTTCGAAGATTGGTGAGAACTACAACTATTATACGCTTGATTTACTGTTGACAGAGAAACAAGCCAGTTGTCCGGTAACAAATGTAAATGGTGACGTAATTGGTTTGACACAATATGGCTCTGAAGAAAATAAGCTTTGCTATGCTGTAGGTGTGAACTTTATCATGGCACAAGAGATTTCTCCTTTGTCGCTGAACAGCTCTTCGCTTCGCAATATTGGTATCCGTAAAGGTTTGCCTGATGATGAAGATTCTGCCATGATTTTCCTTTTCCTTGCTTCGTCTCAGCTTTCATCAGAAGATTATCTTGAATTGCTGAACGATTTCATTGCGCAATATCCAACGAATCCCGATGGATATATTCGCAGAGCAAATGCCATGGCTTACCAGGGCAAGAGCACAGCCGATTTCGATAAATCAGCAGCTGATTTTGCAAAGGCACTATCTGTAGCTACCGATAAGCAAGAAGTTTACTATGCGTTAGCTAAACAAATTTATCAGTATCGATTGAATAACTCAGAAATAGATTATACACCATGGACATTGGATACTGCAGCAGGTGAAATAAATAAAGCCATTGCGTTGGAGAATGTTCCGGTATATTATCAGTTGGCTGGAGATATCCAGTTTGCAAACGGTAACTATGCTGGTGCCTACGAATGGTACGATAAAGTTAATCAGACTGATCTGGTTTCTGCAACGACTTTCTTTAATGCAGCCAAGGCAAAAGAACTTGCTGGTGGTGATGCAGAAGAAGTTATTGCCATTCTTGATAGTTGTGTTGCCCGCACAATTCAACCTTTAAACGAGGAAGAAGCTCCTTATCTTCTGGAACGTGCACAGCAATTAATGATTGCTAAGAAATATCGCCAGGCGGTTGTCGATTATGACGCTTATTTCACAGCCGTAAACGGACAGGTTAACGACTTGTTTTACTATTTACGTGAACAGGCTACTTTGAATGCCCGTCAGTTTCAGCGTGCACTCGATGACATAACAATGGCTATCGAACTGAATCCAGAAGAAACAACTTATCAGCTGGAACTTGCAGTGATCAATCTCCGTATCGGACGTTATGCTGAGGCTGAAAAACTTCTGCAGAACATCATTGATGAAGATGCGGAATATGCCGAAGCTTACCGGATTCTTGGTATCACTCAGGTGCAGCAGAACCATAAAGATGATGCGTGCAAGTCTTTTGCTAAAGCCAAAGAGTTAGGCGATGAAAATGTGGACGATCTGATTGAGAAGCATTGTAAATAAGAAGTGAATATCTTTTTAAAATAAATAATCCCCGGTTTGCATCGCGCAGACCGGGGATTTTTCTTAAGGAGAATATATAATATAATTTACACTCACGCTATTTCTCCTGATGTTAAAGTTTAGGTTGTTTTATTATATATAGTAAGTCTGACAATATCGTTTTTGTGAATCTATATAGTAAATACGCAAAACACGGATTACTGCATTCTATAGATTGAAAAAGATGTTAACAATGATTTTATCTCTTTCATGGTGCAACAAAACAGAATAACCATCGAATAAATAATGAGATTATTCTATTTTTGCAGAACGAAAAAGATTTATTGAACTCTAAAGGAAATAATATGAAGAAAGTAATTTGCAGCCAGAAAGCTCCGGGAGCAATCGGCCCTTACAGTCAGGCTATTGAAGCCAACGGAATGGTGTTTGTATCAGGTCAGCTTCCTATTGATGGTGCGACAGGTGAAATGCCTGAAGGTGTTGAAGCTCAGGCACGTCAGTCGCTCGAAAATATGAAAGCTATTCTTGAAGAAGCCGGTTTAACTATGGCAAACGTAGTTAAGACTACTGTGTTCCTTCAGGATATGTCATTGTTTGCAGGAATGAATAGCGTTTATGCAACCTATTTTGAAGGTGCATTTCCTGCACGCTCGGCATTTGCAGTTAAAGCATTACCAAAAGATGCTTTAGTTGAGATCGAGTGCATCGCGGTTCGCTAACAAATCGGCTACCACAAAAGTACTGCCTCCTACGAAGATCAAATCTTCCGGGAGGCTTTTTTGTATTGCACTGTTCACCGCTTCTATCACTGTTTCATAGGCATTGCCTTTCAATCCGGCATCTGCTCCTTTCTTTTGGAGATCATTCGCATTCATTGCCCGCTTTACCGATGCTTTGGTAAAATAATAGGTAGCATCTTTAGGCAGTAGCGCCAGCACTCCCGAGATATCCTTATCATCTACCATGCCAATTACCATGTGAAGATTCTTATAAGATTCGCTTCTCAGTTGTTCGGCTATGTATTTAATTCCACCCGTATTGTGCCCTGTATCACAAATAATTCGCGGCTCATCACTGAGTTTTTGCCATCTGCCCTGTAGTCCGGTGAGTTCGCATACATTTCCAAAGCCATTCCATACATCTTTTAGACTGATACGATAATTCAGCTTAATCAGTTCATTCATTGCGCAAAGTACTGTATTGGTATTCATCATCTGGCAGTATCCGCCGAGTTCACCATGAAACTGGCCATATGATTTAGTCAGATAAAACCATCCGTCCTCCAGCTCAGAAATAGTCACTTCGGGATTCTCCTGTGCAAAGACGATAGGCGCACCCACTTCTTTTGCCTTGTTCAGAAATACTGGTCTGGTCTCTTCCAATACTTCACCAATAATAACCGGTGTATCTTTCTTGATGATTCCCGCCTTCTCACCAGCGATTTTTTCAAGTGTATCACCCAAATACTGCACATGATCAAAACTGATGTTCGTAATCACCGTCAAATCAGGACTGATAATATTTGTGCAATCCAGTCTGCCACCGAGACCAACCTCAATAATCGCCACATCTACTTTCTGATCGGCAAAATAACTGAAAGCCATTCCGGTTGTTAGTTCGAAGAATGAGGGATACAACGGTTCGAACTGATCTTTATACTTTTCAACGAAATTAACCACATAATCTTTATCTATAGGTTCACCGTTTACTCTGATGCGTTCGCTGAAATCAACAAGATGAGGGGAAGTGTACAAACCGACTTTGTAGCCAGCCGACTGCAGAATAGCAGCTATGGTGTGCGAGCAGGAACCTTTTCCGTTCGTGCCGCCAATATGTATCGTTTTAAAATTGCGGTGCGGATGATTAAATAAAGCATCAAGAGCTTCCGTGTTCATTAACCCCGGTTTGTAAGCCACATGTCCGACCTGCTGAAACATGGGAGTCGCTTCAAAAAGATAGTTCAGTATTTCCTGATAATTCATTGTTTTGTCAGATTTAACAGTTTAAGTTAATAACCTTATTCCATTAATTTGTTATTATATAAATGCTTTATGTAAATCATAAAACATATCATCTCAAATGCAAATATCCACAATTTAAATCTAAGATACCATGGGAACAAAGAAAAATTTTGTAATCGATACGAATGTTATTCTTCACGACTACAATTGTCTGAAGAATTTCCAGGAAAATGATGTCTATTTGCCAATTGTTGTGCTCGAAGAACTCGATAAATTTAAAAAAGGTAATGAGCAAATCAATTATAATGCCCGTGAGTTTGTACGCGAACTCGATCAGATTACAGACGAAAGTCTCTTTACGAAAGGTGCATCACTAGGCCCGGGTCTAGGTAAACTCTTCATCTTTGCGCGTGATGTAAAAGCACCAAAGGTGAAACATTCTTTCCCCGAGCATAAACCCGATCATCAGATACTTGCTGTTGCCGAAACCCTGACTGATGAATATACAGATATGAAAACCATACTGGTTAGTAAGGATGTCAACCTCAGGATGAAAGCACGCTCTATTGGCCTGTACGCCGAAGATTATATCACCGATAAAGTAGTCAATGCAGAAATCTTTGATGATTCACATAAAATCTTCGAAGGAATAGATCCTACTCTTATCGATCGCATCTATTCGTCACATGATGGAATAGATCTCAGCGAATTTGAATTTGCAAAAGATATATTGCCTAACGAATGCTTTATTCTGAAAAGTGACCGGAGTACGGTACTTGCACGTTATAATCCATTTACTAAAACTGTAGGTAAGGTAAATAAGGTCAAAAGCGCTGGAATCGAACCACGCAATGCCGAACAGACTTTTGCACTCGAAGTCCTGAACGATCCCAATATCAAACTTGTTGCCCTCACAGGTAAGGCCGGTACGGGTAAAACTTTGCTTGCTCTTGCCGCCGCGCTATCAAATATCCTTACCTATAAACAGATACTACTGGCACGTCCTGTCGTCGCTTTATCTAACAAAGATATCGGCTTCCTGCCAGGCGATGCCAAAGAAAAAGTAGCCCCTTACATGCAACCTTTATTTGACAATCTCAATGTTATTAAGAGGCAGTATTCAAGCAATTCTAACGAGGCAAAACGGCTCGATGAAATGTTAAAAAACGAACAGTTAGTCATCGAAGCTTTGGCATTTATCCGTGGTCGCAGCCTTAGTGAAATGTATTGTATCATCGATGAGGCTCAGAACCTCACACCAAATGAAATTAAAACAATAATAACACGTGCAGGCGAGGGAACAAAAATGGTATTTACCGGTGATATCCAGCAGATAGACCAGCCTTACCTCGATAGTCATTCTAACGGACTGGTATATATGATAGATAAAATGAAAGATCAGAAACTTTTTGCACATGTCAATCTCATTAAAGGAGAGAGAAGTGAGCTAAGCGAACTGGCAAGTAACCTGATGTAAATGTTACGTTAATTTAAATAATTTGTAACTTTTGGAGGGGTAAAGGTGCTAAAAACAGTCCTTACTCCTCGTTTTTTTATTAAAATTCTTATTCGAGTGATAAAAATGTTTTATCTTTGCATCGGCTATTAAAATTTTAAACTATAATGAATAAGAGTATTTTTCGGCGCTATTTATCAGTAAAAGTCCTTCCAATCTGGATAATACTGGTAATTGATGTATTGATTGTCGTAGTATCATGTCTCACTGCATATTTTGTACGCTACGACTTCATGAGTACCTTTAATTCTGCATCTCAGGTAGGTCCGACAATTTGTTGGATGGTAGGTATAAATCTAATCTTCTTCCGTCTTTTCCGCACTTACTCCAACGTTTTACGTTTTTCTTCTTTTATAGATATCATGAGAATATTTCTTTCTCTGTCGGTGTCTTATGCTGTATTGTTAATGATTGACTTCCTTACAACGGCATTCTTTAATTATGAAATATGTAAAATCGGAGTGTTGTTCATGGCATTTATCATCAACTTCGCATTGATGACATGCTCTCGTATCGTAGTGAAACTACTCTTCGAGATATTGAACTTCGACCGTCATCGTACTACTAATGTATTGGTATACGGCGCAAAAAGTGCTGGAGTAAACATTGCAAAATCAATTCGTGTAAATCTTCGCAATCATTATCGTTTGCGTGGTTTCATTGCTGATGAAGCGGAATTAATCAACAAAATCATCATGGGGGTTAAAGTATATCCAAATGATGATAACCTGGTAGATGTGGTTGAAAAGAAAGGCATTCAGGCCATCATTATTTCACCTGCAAAGATGGAAGAATTAAAGAATACCGATCTTGTCGATCGTCTTCTGGCCGATAATATTAAGCTTCTTACTGCTCCTCCTTTGAGCGAGTGGGGCAGCTATTCGCTTAACCGCAATCAACTTAAGGAAGTGCAGATTGAAGACTTGCTTCAACGCGAACCAATTCAGGTTGATATTCAGAAGATCGCTTCACACCTTGAAGGCAAATGCGTTCTTATTACAGGTGCAGCTGGTTCTATTGGTAGCGAAATCATGCGCCAGGTTGCTTCATTCAATCCGTTTAAACTTGTTTTGGTGGATCAGGCAGAGACTCCTTTGCACGATATTCGTCTGGAATTACAGGATAAATGGCGCGATATCGATGCGGTAACCATTGTAGGTGATATCTCTAATCAGACACGCATGGAAGCGGTATACCGCGAATACAAACCACAATATATTTTCCACGCTGCGGCTTACAAACATGTACCAATGATGGAAGATAACGTATCTGAATCTGTTCAGATTAACGTTGCCGGTACTCGTATTCTTGCCGATCTTGCCGTGAAATATAATGCACAGAAATTCGTAATGGTTTCTACAGATAAGGCTGTAAATCCAACTAACGTGATGGGTTGTTCTAAGCGTATCTGCGAAATCTATGTGCAGGCTCTTGCTAAGAAAATTCAGAAAGATAAATCGTCAACTGTACAATTCATCACTACCCGTTTCGGTAATGTATTGGGCTCAAACGGTTCGGTAATTCCTCGTTTTCGCGATCAGATTCAGAAAGGTGGTCCTGTAACTGTAACTCATCCTGAGATTATCCGTTACTTCATGACTATTCCTGAAGCTTGTCGTTTGGTTCTCGAAGCCGGCAGTATGGGACAAGGTGGTGAAATCTATATCTTTGATATGGGTAAACCGGTTAAGATTGTCGATCTTGCTAAACGTATGATTAGTCTTTCTGGCCGTATCGATGTTAAGATTGAATTTACCGGTCTCCGTCATGGTGAAAAGCTTTACGAAGAGCTTCTTAATGTAAAAGAATTCACTAAGCCTACTTATCACGAAAAGATTATGATAGCCACAGTTCGTGAATACGATTATGATGAAGTAAAAGATCGTATCCAGAACCTAATTAAAACAAGTTATACTTATGATCAGATGAATATTGTTTCGTTGATGAAGGATCTTGTTCCTGAATTTGTGAGCAAGAATTCTTGCTTCGAAGTTCTCGATCAGCCTCAACAAGCAAATGTAGGATAATTAGAATACTCTTTCACACTATATTGGCCTGAATTCATTTCGATGGATTCAGGCTTTTTTATTTCTGTAGGTTAGTGATTTTAATTCTAATTGTACTGTCAAATTATAATCTGTATTCCATGAAAAATACTTCTTTGTATTTTCAGATGTAGCACGCTGCGTCTCTACTTGTGTAGTGATGATTTTGAGGTGCAATAACATGAAAGTTTAGACTGCTGCGTGCAGTGTCTAAACCTTTTGATAAATGCATTCTTTTGTATTTTCAGACGCAGCACGCTGCGTCTCTACTTGTGTAGTGATGATTTTGAGGTGCAATAACATGAAA
>CAMTOS010000030.1 GCA_947074195.1 uncultured Bacteroides sp. | reverse complement strand
ACACCATTAAAGCAGAAGGCTTTCAGATTTGGTTTATCGCCAAAGTCACCACCATAAGCTACCATCGTACGGCCATCGGGTAAAGTCTTGTATAGACCCTGATCTACCCAATCCCATATAAAACCACCCAGCATGCGCGGGTGACTATAAATTTCATCCCAGTACTCCTGAAAGTTACCCATAGCATTTCCCATGGCATGGGCATATTCGCTCGTCATCACAGGACGATCATCATTCTCGCGTTCTGCTATTTCAAGCAGACGTTCCCAGCGGGCATTCTCGGCACGTTCCTTATCTTCACCTTCGGCAATACCGGGGTTTAAATATTCCTCTTTTACACGGGTATAAAAACGGCTGATGACATCGACGGTATAAGGATCTTTAGCACCGTTAAAGCCTTGTGCTCCTTCATAGTGCACGGGACGTGTCGAATCCATCTCTTTTAGCCATGCCGATACGGCAGCGAAGTTGGCACCATAGCCACTCTCATTCCCCATACTCCACATCACAATGCTGGGATAGTTTTTATCACGTTCGCCCATGCGGACAGCTCTGTCTAAGAAAGCGGCATGCCACTCGGGGTTGTTAGCAAGTTTACCGCGCAGGCCATGAGATTCTATATCGGCTTCATCCATAACGTAGAGTCCAAGACTATCACAAAGCTCATACCAACGGCTAACATTGGGATAGTGGCTGGTACGTACTGCATTGATATTGGCTTGTTTCATCAGCATGATATCCTGCAGCATACGCTCTTCAGTCATAACCCTACCCAGATTCGGATCGTGTTCATGTCGGTTCACTCCACGGAAACGAATGGGTTGATTATTAATCAGCATCTGTCCATTTCTCATATCAATCTGACGGAAACCCACAGGCTGACTGAGTTGCTCTATCACTGTACCATTATCATCGATTAACTGAAGCTGAAGATTGTACAAATATGGAGTTTCTGCAGTCCAGCGATGAGGTGACTGGATGGTAGCAGACATTCTTCCAAGTTTACGTGGATTGCGTTGCGAATACCATTCGTTCATGCGCGCAGCTTTATTATCGAGGTCGAGAATATCTTCTACATCGCCTTCAAGGATAGCTATTTCTTTATTATCTGCATCTTTCAATGTAGCTTTAAGCGTATACCCTTTTCCTTTTTCATTGTTATAGACACTGAATTGAGGATCGATTTGCAAATTGAAATCAATGCAATTCTCATCTGCTGCAAGGGTGCGGATAGCATAGTCACGGATACGAACATCGGGTGTGTGATACATGCTGATGCTACGGTGAATACCACTCATGCGCCAGAAGTCCTGATCTTCGAGATAGGAACCATCACTATAACGATAAACTTCTATGGCTATCTGGTTAATACCAGGTTGCAGATAGGGAGTAATCAGGAATTCACTGGGCTCCATACTTCCCTGACTATAACCTACTCTCTTACCATTGACCCAAACATAAAAAGCACTCGATACCCCTTCGAAACGAAGAAAAGTCTGACCATTACCAGTCCAGTCTGCAGGCAGCGAAAACTCTCTGCGGTATTGGCCGACAGGGTTGCGTTCTTTGAAAGTCGTATAATCCTCACGGGGAGTGCTCATTACACGAGGCGGATCTATTTTGAATGGATAGCCTGCAGATACATAAATCGGCGTACCGAAACCATTGATTTCCCAGTTGGCAGGAACCGTAAAGTCGAGCCATTGTGAGTCATCAAAGCCGGTTTGGTAGAAATCAACGATACGTTCATCGGGAGTTGGCGTCCAGCGGAATTTCCATTGTCCGTCGAGTGACAGACTTCTGTCTCCTTTCGTTTGCCCGTAAGGCGTGAATGCTGCCCGTGCCGGTTCGCGATTTATCTGAAGTACATGCTGATTTTCCCAGTCATTAATCTGCTGTGCGCAAACTAATGACGCCCAGAGAGAGAATAGTATAAGTCCGTATCGTTTCATTCTGTAAAATTCTTTAATTATTGAACATCGAGCGCATCGAAGGCAATGCCATTCATATCCTCACCCGATATTTCCACTTTATAATAACCGGCATTGATAAAGCCGCCGGTGGTTGTGCTGAGCATGCGCCATTTCTCAGGAGCGTCACCGAAAGTCAGTTCATCATCTTTCAATACGCCATCTTTTGAATCGATAAGGCGAACACGCAGACGAAGCGGTTTGCCCGATGTATTCATGTATTTAAAGCGAAGCGCATAAACCTGCGCCAAACCGGTTGAGATATCCCAGGTGATGCTGTTCTTGGTGCCCTTTCCAAAGAAGACACCGATTTGTTTGCGATGCTCTTTCTTTGTATAGTTGCCTTTTAGCGTTGCATCTTCTGCCTGATAAGCCACCTGCGCACGGGCATTCTTGTCTTCAGGAAGCATCTCTTTCGGGGTCTTTTCCATACCTTTCTTTTCCTGAGCCGCCCAGGTGAAATCGGGAGTAACCTTTACCGGAAGATGCTGATTAAGCATGGCAGGCATACTTCCGCCTTTACGTGCGATTGCAATACCTGAAATCACCGCCTGACCGGCTTTAACTTCGGGGAAGCTGATTTTAAGTACACCGTTATCCACTGTTGCATCCACGACTTTCTTTAATGCACCATCGTGGCCGGTTTCAGCCCAGATGTCCATATTACGGATGACCGTTTTATTGTTGACTGCCACATCGAACAAACGCAGACCTTCGCAATCGGTTTTTGCACTTCCGCCGGTGCCGTGCCATGGTTCAGTGAAATAGAGTTCTACACGATATTCGCCATTAGGCAATGGAAATTCATAGTAAAGCTTGTGACGGCCGAAACGGAATGTCTGGAACAATTCCCAGTCGCGTGTACCGATAATCGGATCGTATGTGCGACGCTGACTTGCCTGATACGGGCTCAGTAAAGTATCACCGTTGGCAATAAACTCATCTGCCCACGAGCGGGAGAAAGTGGTATTATCCTGCAACCAGTTTTGTCCGAAGGTATCGGTATAATCATCGCCACCGCAGTTAATTCTGTAAAGATAGTTATAGCCATCTGCACCTTTCAGATCGTATTGTACAGCCTGATGTGCCGGGCGATTTTGTACTGCTGCATAATTTGCGGCAGCAGTCGGTACGATATCCGAACCATTATACAATGCCTCGAAGTTAGGTGCCTGCTCCAGACCATTCAGTACCAGAATATCTTCGGCTACCGGTTTACCCTGATAGTAACCAACGGCACGCAATACATTATATCGGATATCACGGTTTTCCCACATCATGTGCGTACCGATACCATTGTTCTTTTTACGACCAAGATATTGTTCATCGACAGCATCGTTGTAAAGCAATACTGAATCGCAGTTGCTGTAAGCCTCGATTGTTGCACGACGGCGACCCTCTTCGAAACGGTTTGGCCAGGTGTGCGATACCAGATAGACCATCGGCTCTTTTGATGCCGGGATATAGTTACTTTTGTACATATAGTAAACATCCAGTGGCTCTTCCCACGGACTTACCAAACCTTTATAATTAAACGGACCAACTTTATCGATGGTACGATATGCTTCATCGGGCTGACGGCGACCAGGGTTGTCGTGACTGCTATAGATCCACTGGAACTGACCGCAAACACTATCACGCACCTCTTCGGCAAGACGGACTTTCGCTTCCATCAGCAGACACATACGGCCTTCACTCCATACACCATTCTGCTCAAATTCACCCGGTTCGGTATGCAAGCCTAAGCTTCTCCACGCCCCGTATTCACCATTCAGCAACTGATCGGGACGAGACAATTCTTTACCATAATTATAAAGATCACCACCATACGTACCACTCCAGTTCTGCACCACATTCCAGTCTGTACCATCGCCACCGTTACAGGTTGTAATGATACGCATATTCTCAGCAGTCGGGTCCATTTCGCGGATAATAGCACTACATTCCTCTGCAAATTCACGAGGCAGAGTACTTTCGTTTTGCAAGCCCCAAATCACCACACTTGGCGAGTTACGGCGCTCTTTCACCCACTGACGCAATAGTTTCTTAAAGTTCTCACGGAACTCAGGCGTATCATACCAGACATGCGCCGAAAGTTGCGTCCAGAATAGAATACCCTGTTCATCCCAATACTTCTGATAATCCAGATGATGTGGCTGATGTGCATCGCGGAAACCATTGAAACCGGCAGCAACCATTTGTCTCACACGGGCTTTTACCTGCTCTTCGCTAAAGGCATGACTTTGTCCGAATTGATGCTCATACTCGCAAACACCATTGATAAATACCGGTTCATCGTTCAGGAAGAAACGACCGTCACCATCGTTGCGTTTCACCGGCCAGCTGATGGTACGGATACCAAACGGAGTAGAGATTTCATCAGTTGTCTTTCCATCTGCTTTCAGCATAGAAGAGAGTTTATAGAGATATGGATTCTCTGTACTCCAGCGTACCGGATTATCTACCGGAGATTCCTGACGGATAATTTTCACTTCACCCGGTTGCAACGTGACATCCTGTTTCAAACGGAATACCTGTCTGCCATCCGAGTTACTGAATTTATTCACCAACTCCACCGTGCGCACCTGCGAACTGTAATTCTTTATCTCTGTATCGATATAGACCATATTGGCCTCATCATTGTTCCAGATATGTACACCAAATGGTTCGATGCGAACTTCATCGGTTGCTTCGAGCGTTACCGGACGGAAGATGCCCAAAGGCTGAGAACCTTCACTAAAGCCCCATTCCGAAGAACAGCCACCACATACCCAGGGCATATCGGCTATCATATCTGGATGCTCAGCAGTAACCGTCAGTGTATTGACTCCATTCTTCAGGGCATCAGTCACATCAAGCGTTAGCGTGGTACGGCCAACAGGATATTTACCTAACTCCACTCCATTCAACGCGATATTGGCATAAGTACCGATACCATCGAAACGAATAAAGTAGCGCTTACCCTCCTTCTTTACCGCGTCAAATGTTTTCTGGTAGACAGCCGTACCATGTAAATTGCCGTGTGTCAACTGGCGATAACCATAATAATCGTCCCAGTTGTGCGGTACATTTACCGTGATTGTATCTTTCTTTTCACCATCAACTAACCATGTTTTCCAATCAGCATTCAGGTTCGTAATTTCTCTTCTGTTCTTCGTTTCGGGCGCAGGGAAATTCACTTTCGACTGTCCCATCGGTTTGCTTGTTGCCACAGCGATACCACGCTGATCAGCATTGTTTACGGCACAATAGTAGTGATACACCACACCATCGTGTTTAACCACATAGCTCTTGTGAGCAAAAAGTTCATCATAAGATTTTGAAGGAATGATGAAATCCTCGCCTTCCCAATCCGTCCAGTTCACCAGGTCGTGACTGGCAGCAAAGGTATTGAAAGCTTTATAAGGGCGACTTGGGTTAAAGGCCGAGAAATAGAACATCACATATGTATCACCCATCTTCTGAATGTGCGCATCGCCGGTGATAATACCTTCCGCCTCATGAGCAAAGACCGGGTTACCTTCGTAGCGTTTCCATTTCTTCATATCTTTAGACAAAGCGATACCTACACGCTCCCCTTTCAACCCGGTTTCAGGATGACGACCGCCTGCATTGTAGAACATCACAAACGGTGCACCAAGCGTTTTATCTTTGTCCCAGTAGATTGTACTCTTATACTCGGTCATCACTTCCCACCATTGTGCATCTTTATCGTTCGCAGCAATAATCGGTTTGTCGAGCGATTGCCATTCGTGAGCCGTACCCAATGGCTGATCAGTCCATGCCAGTCCTACATGCAATGGAGCGCGTACAGCTTCATAACCTGTACCTTCACCACCGATATATGTCATCCAGTGCTTGTTCTTATATTTCTGCAGCGTATAGCTTCCGCCCCACTCCATATCGGGCAATGCGGGGAAACCGCCACGCTGGTTGGCATCCCAGTAGCCATCACGGTAAGACAGGATATTGCCCAGCGGCGTCCAGTCCAGCAGGTTATCACTCTCGGCAATATGCGTTTCGTAACCACGGCCATCTGTGCCGGTGCGGCCATTGTACACCACATACGTCATGTACCATTTATCGCCTTCACGGAACACAGTAGGACAATCTATCTTATGATAATTATCCTCGGGTGCTACTGCCAAACCATATTTATAAGGCGTTTTCGCCTCCTCGTATATTTCTTTCATTCTCTCATGAGAAACTTCGCGCTGAGCGAAAACGCCCAACGCGAATAATAAAGAAAGAATTGTCATTAATCTTCTCATTGTTTAACTATAATTGTTTCTCAGTTTCTTTTCCTAAATCATTCTGATTCATGAAGAAACATATCGCATTTCTTATGCCGTAACCTTTCCGGCATTTGCGATACATTCTTCATAAAATCCTATCCTTCAAAATCTTCTCTTAAAAAAATACCTATTGCAAAAAAATCTATTATTTAATCTACTCTTTTACTTAATAAAATAACCAGTCCATGGCCTCATCCGCACCCTCAAGGGCAGCATTGCGGGCTTTCACTTCATCACTTGTAAATCCAAGTACAGCGATATACCCCTTTGGCAACAGTAGTTTATGCTTGCCGGCCTCAAACTGATAGCCATGTACATTGGCCAGCGGCATATTCTCCAGACGGATGGCATTTGCCAGAAGCGGCTCAGCTTGTCCGTATTCATTAGCCGAAGCATCGGTTTCCAGTCTTGGCGCTTTGGCAAAACGGCGATGATCATCACGGAAATAACCCACCAGCATTGTTACCGGCTCTTTCGCCTCGAATTCGATTTCTGTACCATCGATACGTTGTTGCTCACCATCGAAACGGAACGCCTGTAAACCTTCAAGTTCAGGAGCCAGCGCATCGACTTTTCTATCGGGGTGATTGCTAAACAAATCGATACCTTCTTTCAGCGTATATGGTTCAAGTCCGTTCAATATCTTCACATCGGCTTTTGCCAGAGGTTGAATAGTCTGAACTGTATTTTCTTCGTTACCGCCAACTTTAGCTTTTAGCATAGCGATATTGTTTTTCAGATTGATGACCTCATCTTCATAGTGAGGCAGCATCTCGGCCCATGTTTTGTTCTTACCATCATCGCCACTGATAGGAATACGGCGCATACCGGTTTGCATACTGTTGGCATAGAGATAAGCATCATCGGTTAACTTCACCAAAGTGCTGTAGTGCAGCAAACTTTTCTCTAACAATGGAACTGCCGCATCAAGTTGTGCGGTATCTTTTCCCCACTGATAATTCAGAACATGATGAGCTGCCTGTACTTTATAGTAGAAAGAATAAGCAAACTCACGATAGCAATACATATCGTTCTGCAATCTGGCAAACTCGGCTTTATTGTTCTTTACATGAGGAGCTGCCGCATCAATCGCTTTGACTGCCGCATCACCATGAGCGATGGCCTGAGCAATGATATCTAACGGAAGTTCGCCTACGTGCGGTTCTTTCTTCCACTCTTTTTCTACATATTCTATCAGCTTTTCGCCCTCAGGACCACAGCTTTCATAGAATCCGGGCCAGATGGTGTATTTGTAAGGATTCACCAACTGACTGGCAAACATACCTAATAATAAAGTCTGACGGTTGCCTTCGGTAATACCGAAACGGCGGAGTAGTTTAGGCGCAATCTCGCCGCTCTCTTCATAAGCTTCGCGTATTTTTGCTGCATTATCAGGAGTGATGCCATAGAACTCAGACAACTGAGCATCCCAGTAATTCATTTCATCGTTTCTGTCGCGCTGACAATTCCAGGCATAGCGTGCCCATGTCTTGTACCACATCCAGTCACGGTCCAATTGTTTTTGACGCTCGCCGTTTGGCAATTTATCTGCAGTATAAGGCCAATCCCAGTAAGAAGCCTGCGGATATAAGTGCAGTGCATTGGCTCCGTGTACATTGTGCATCGCTTTCACCGATTTCTGTACGAAATCAGGAGAGCTCCAGCGCCATGGTTCAAGATTAGCCAGAATATGTACGTTGCTGATATGGATACTTCCAAGTGAGCTCAGGTCAGTATGAATTTTCGCCCATGGGCCACGTGGTTCGTAAGTTGTCAGCGATTCACCATTGTATTTATGCATGGTGTACAGGTTCTTATACATCGGCAATGCAGCATCCATCACACGCTTGCAATCGGTGTCGTGAGCACGTACCAATACAGGAGGTTCGTCTGTACGACCCAATGCATTCAAACCATCTTTTACTCCCGGAAGAATAGTTTCGGTAAACCAAACCACATCGCTGTCATAGCTGTCGATGGCTTCGCCCAGACAAACCAGCAGTCCCACGTTAGGATATTTCTCGATGAAAGCTGCCACCGACTTGCGGGTGTAGTCAGCAATTACCGGAGTAATAGGACGGTTACGTTCCTGAGTTTTAATGCCGTAATGTTCGGCAAATGGCTTACTTACTAAAATATTATAGAACATCTGAATGACAAAGACTCCACGCTTATCGGCTTCTGTGGTGATGAAAGAAAACATCTCCTCATTCTTCTTAAATGTTTCATCATCGACTTCGATGGCAAACGGATAATCATCTAATTTCACCAGTGAAGCAAACGGATGACCATTCCAGAGATATACCGAGTTCATGCGGTTAGCCACCAGCATATCGAGGTATTCAATCCAGTGTTGTTTATCGTAAAACCAGGGGAAAGATTCGGGCGTATACGGATATTCATATACCGTACGTCCGGGAAGAAATTCAGTTTTCTGCAAACCGATACAGGTACCACGAAGTACCATTTCGGGTGCATCTTCGAAATGGACAGGAAAGTTAAGATTCTTATGATCGTTCATATGGTCGATCAACTCACGGCTACCATAGATCACACCCGAGCCATCGTTACCGGTTACCACCGTTTTCTTGCCCTGCGTAGTGATTTGGAAACCCTCCTTTTTCAGTCCGATTGTATCCGGAGCCTGCGCCAGGTAGATTGATATTTGAGTTGTATCTATACGGTCGTCATCATCAATAAGTAAAACCGGTTTATATCCTGCGTTTGTTAATGCGCTTTTCAATTGCTCGCCCGCAAACTCCACACGATTTGAAGCATCAGCAGGAAGAACGATATTGACAGCCGTTTTCTGACATCCCATCAACATCCCTGCACATACGATTAGTGTTCCTAAAATTCCCTTTCTCATGTTTCGATTCAATAGTCTGATTATTTATTCATCTTCTTTTAAACAGACGCAGAGAGAGGGGTTCTGTACTCATATTGTCCCATAGAAAGAGACATAAAAGGCAGTGTAAAGAGGTGATTTTACAGCGATAGCTTCTCAGCTCGCTGGCAAACTATCGCTGGCAGGTTGAGAAGCTATCGCTGACAAGCGGGCAAGCGCTTGCCAGTAAACAGGGTCTAAATGGGGAGTAACGTCTTACATCTAACTGTCATTTGAATGTCATAAATTCCCGTTTTTTTGCTGTCCTATATCACGTTTCCGTTTCTTTTTAATACATTTGCCTTCGTAATATAACTTAATTTTATAAAATATTTATCTATGGAAAACAAGTATCTGTTAATGACTGGTCCTATTCTTGCAGTTGGAATGATGTGTGGGGGAATAATTGGTTATAAAAATGGCGATAGTAGAACGGGAACACTTTATGGAATGTTAGCGGCCAGCATTCTTCTTAATATACTGGCATTTATCGTTATCATGTCCAAGAAAAAAAGTAAATAACTGATTGCCTGAGAAGTTTTCGTTTAGAAAAGAATGATTTATAGTTGCTATTTTAAATTACGAATAAAACAACTTTTCCGGATTTCAAAGGGGATAGGTGTTGTAAGAAGTCTGATACTGTTCGGTCTGTTTTACTTAGGACTCTATTTACTTTTAAAGACAAATCAGGGTTGGGCTTTACCAATAGCAACTATTTTAGGATTAACATTCTACCACAACGAACGGAAAGACAAAGATTTTCTTCTACTACAGACGAAACATGCAATATCACTCTTCAGAATAGAATATCTGCTTATCGGCTTGCCTATTGTGATTATTGAATGCCTGAAGGCTCACTTTTGGGCAGCAGGAATAATTACGGTTGCAGCTGTTGTACTGCCGGGTATAAAAACGATAAAGTGGAAATCTGCTACCATTCCTTTGCCATTTCTTTATAAAGGAGGAATAGAATATATCCGCATGTTTCGTCTGTATGGTTTTCTCTATCTGCTTCTTCTCCTGTTTACATTTGTTGGTGCACGACATGGCAATATTACCATCGGGAAAGTGTGTTTGATTATTTGGGGCGTGGTTCAGTCAATGGCTTTTGCATCTATACCACGGCGGCAAGAGCTTACCTTTTTTCTGAATTACCCGACTTTTCAAAAGTATCTCATCCGGTCAAATGCATGGAATGTTGCAATAACCTTTATACCTCTTATCACCATCGTACTCATACATTCCTTTGTTTTGGAAGATATCGTATTTTCAGCATGCGTTATGACGGGAAGTATATTCTATTTATGGAATGTAAGCATGGTGCGCTATCTATTTCCTTTCACTCTTCCAATAGCTCTCTATCAGCTGATAGTGCTTATTCCGCTATTCTTTTATTCGTGCTTTATTCCCTTTCTACTTATCCCCTTTGCACTATTGAATGTAGTATGCTTTATACTTTTAAAAAATAATACCCGACAAATATGGAATTGATGAAAATAAACGGCTTATTCAAAAGTTACGGAAAGACAAAAGTATTAGAAGATCTGTCTGTCAGCTATCACCCGGATATGATTTATGGCTTGATAGGAGAGAATGGAGCGGGAAAGACTACACTCTTTAACTGCATCATGGGGATAGAGGCTTATGAAGGAAGCATCCGTAAAACTTCAAATATGTCAATAGGCTATCTGCCTGCAGAGAATCACTTTTATACGCTGGTCACAGGGCAAGAATATCTTGACTTTTGTCTGAAAGCGAAGAATAAAAAGATTGACAAGGTGCAAATAAAAGAATTGAATGATGTTTTTCAGTTGCCCCTGAAAAGATATGCTTCAGAATACTCTACGGGCATGAAAAAGAAGCTTGCACTGATGGCGCTATTATTAGAAGATAATGATCTGTATATTTTAGACGAACCCTTCAATGGCGTGGACTTATATGGCTGCATTCAGTTAAAGAAGATCATCCATTCGCTAAAAGACAAGGGTAAAACCATATTGATATCTTCCCATCAAATAACCATTTTGCATGAACTATGCGACTGTATTGACTATCTGAATCATCATACCATTGTGCAGAGATATACCAGTGAGTCAGTGCAGGAAATAGAATATAGTATACTTACAGGAAAGCCTTCTGTCTATCCACTTCACAGTGAATAAACAGAAGGCTTTACCAGAAAATCAAATTAACTTGTGTTATTTCATTGGGTATGAGAATTTATATTCTTTGCCGGGTTCGATGGTTACCGCCTTACGTCCCTTACCGGTAGGAACATAGAGCGTGCCAACGCCACCCGATGATTTTACTTTGATGGTCTTGCGATCCATGAAGACTGAAACTTCGCCAAACGGAGTTGGTACGGTACCTTCCATCCATTTCAATCCGCCAAGTGTCGGAGTAATGGAATAAGTTTCGTAACCTGCCGAAGTGGGTTGAACGCCTAAATAATATTTACCCAGAAGATAGATCGGACTCGCTCCCCAGGCATGACAAAGGCTCTTGCCATAAGGACGGCCATACATCGCTAAATGCTGATCACCGCTTTCTTCAGGATTATATTTCTCCCAGAAAGAGGTAGCGCCTTCGTTGAGCATTCCTCCCCAGTAAGCCTTCATCTCTTTCAACACTTCGTTTTGTTCACCAAGCGCACAGAGCGCTTCAAGTTCATAGAAACGCATATAAGGCGTAGTGATTTTCAGAATCGAATCGTTCAGCAATACACTGTTTTTGATGGTCTGCTGCTGTTCAGGTTCAAGATAATTAAAGAAAGTAGCAAACATGTTGGCATAGCGTGTTACGGCTTCGCTCTGCTGGCCATTGATACGATTGTGCACCAATGCCTGTTTCTCCTCATTCCAGAAAGCAGGAATAAGTTTGGCACGAAGTTTTTCGTATAGCTTTTCATATTTCGCCTCATCAACTTTATCTCCTGCAATATCAGCACAAAGCGCCATTGTTTCCAGACTCTTGCAAAGCAATACCTGTTCGAAAGCCAGTTCGCCCTTCTTATCAAGATAGCCATCCGCCCAGTCTACAAATACCCAGTCGCCTGTCATTCCTTCGACCATTCCTTCTTCATTGGCACGACCCAGTACATAATCCATCAGCGTCTGCATACGCGGATAGATCTGTTGCACAAAGTGCTGATCGCCTGAATAGAGATAGTAATCGTAGATACTCAGGAACCAAAAGAACGTATAATCCATAATGGTATTGATATGGCTGGTTACCGGATCTTTGCCGCGAAGCAACCAGATGGTGCGTTTCACCGACTCATTATCGAAGAACAGATAGTAGTTCATCAGATAGCTCTGAATAGCATCGCCACTCCACACCCAGCGGTCGCGCTTGATGCCGTCGATAAAGAATTCGCGTGAGGTAAGATGCATCGTATAAGCACCGATATCCCAGATACGGTTCAGCTCTTCGTCATTGCATTTAAAAGTTCCGCGATAATCGAGTGGCAGGTATTCATATTGCATCGATACGTTTCCGGGTTGTACACCACCTTCAGTCTCGACATAGACATAGCGGAATGCCTTGCTGTTATCGAAAGTATATTCGGGAGTCAGTTCATATGTCTGATTAACAGATAAATCAGTGATCTTTCCGTTTCGCACCAGAAATTTATCGAGTGTTTCACAGTAATCTTTATCGAGCGCCTCTTCCTTGCTTTCGCCATAATAGACATTGATATTTCCGTTGCCCTTTACATTTTCGAGCACCAGAAAACCGAATGTTTCTTTACCGAAATCATAGAGTGTACCTTTGCCCACTTTCTCAGAAGAGACCGCCTGCATCGGGGTACGACTTAATTCGAATTGCGAAGGCAATTGCGTTGCTCCATTGAAGTTCCAGCTTCCGGCATCCATATAGGTAGTAGCCGATGTATCACTGGCCTTACCGCTTTCATCAATCCATTCTTTATCTTCAAATGTTACTTTCCAGGTATTATCGGAGTTAACCGTTTTCCCTTTCACGTAGACAGTTGGGGGTGTGGCCTGATTCCATACCTTGATATTCAGATTGTGTTTACCGGCTGGCAATGTCATGGTCTGAGGCATACCAAACTGTAGTTTGCCATCGAGCTTCACATTGTATTTCCCTTCGGCAGCAATGAAGATTTCTTCCGGTTCGGCCAGATCAATCTGCTTACTGAACTCCACAACATTATAGTGACTGTCCGATTTCCAGAAAGGCGGAAAGAAGGCGCCGCGTTCGGTACGGCGGTTGTTCATTTCATTTCCAAGCCATATTTCATAATCGCCAGGATACCAGATCCAGGTTTGCGAAAAGGCTGCCGTACTTAAAAGTAACGCCGGCAATATCGTTTTTAATCTTTTATTCATATCGTGCGTCTTTATTATTTCTTCTGAAAATGAGGCAACGGTTTTTTCAATCCGGCATTGTTCTTAATGCTGTCGTTTACCATCGGACCATTGTTCACCCAATTGTTACAGGGACCATTGGCATTCTGCAGGAACTTTTCTGCTTCAGTCCAGTTATCTTTTACGGTAATAAATGCCGAACCTTCATCGGTATACAGATAGAACCAGTGGTTAGGATCGTGCACATAAGATGGCGTATAGATGCTGTGAATAGTATTTTCGGTGATGAATGATTTGGGTTGTGCACCCAGTGTGTAGATACCGGCAACATCGTACATGTGCTTGCCATAGTTGTAGATGTGGTTACGGTGTACTTCATTATTGCGCATACAGTTCACCGAAGAGGTCCACCCCCAACCCAGACTGATGCCCGAGTAAGATACATCGCTGATATCATTGTGCTCAATATGAATGCCTTTTACATAACCTGCCAGAATACCAACGGTACCCCAGTCTTCGTTGGTTACATCGCGAATCACATTGTTATAAATTGTCAGGTTCGAACAAACCTCACGCTGATCAGCAGGATCATAAGGAATATGTGTCTCGTGTGCCATCGGACTGAAACTTCCTGCAACAATAGCATTGCCACCGATATTGGTAAACAGACAGTCTTCAATCAAACCGCCATTTGTCCCCCATTCATAATCCAATCCGGAAGAAGCCAGGTTTTCAAAACGACAACCAATGAAATCGATATTATTGGCCGCACTTACCGTAACAGCTGCACCGGGACGGCCCAGCCATCCCTGATTATCGAGTTTATGGTTACGGTCAGGACGAATCATTTGCGGACGAAGCTTATAGGCATCGACCAGATACATACCGGCCTGCAAAGGCACATGCCCCTGAAGTGAAGGACGCATCCAGGTAGTATATTCAAAGGCTACATTCTCGAAACGGATATTGCTTACCGGACGATCGAGCGTACCTTCAACATTCACCAATGTTTCAACAGCCGGAACAATAGCTTCATTTATTGTTTCGCCTTTCAGCGGGTAGTAGTAAAGCTTTTGCGTTTCGATATCGTGATACCATTCGCCCGGTTCATCGAGCAACTGCATCGCATTGGTCAGGTAGAACGCAGAGTTATGACCGTTATCAGTGACCATCGGGCGAGGCCATGGATGCTCAAACTGAATACGGCTTTCGGGTTGATGGAAACGTACCGCAGCACTGTCTCCCTGAATATCGATAGATTTGATGCGCAGATTGGCAATGCACCACATTTCGTGTAGCACCATCTCGGCATATTTCGCTTTAGTGATTTTAGACACTGATTTAGCAGGAACCCAAAGAATCTCATTTACCGGATCAACATTGATGATACGGTTCATCTCCTCGAAATCGGCTACATCGCGGGCACGAACAGCTTTCTTTCCATTGATATAAAGCTGTCTGAAATCCAGCGGACGACCATTGAACATGGGTACATCGGCAACATAATAACGACCGCTTTTCTTCCAGTTGGTAATGGCAACACCACCATTTATCACGGCATCTCCATCAGATTTGATGATAGTGGGTGAAGTAGCAGTACCACTATCTTCAGGGCGAACAAACAAGGGTTCGTAGACAAAGTGGTTGCCCGGCTCAAGAAAGATTGTTATACCATTTTCAATGCCTTCATTATTCAAGCGACGCATTTCACGGGCCTGGCGCAAAGCAGAAGTAAGGGTAGCTTTCGGAGAATCTTTTGTACCTGCATTGAGATCATTTCCTTTAGGAGAAACGAAAATTTCGGTAGCCTGCAGGCAAAGTATATTGAGCAATAAAGCTCCGGTCAACAAGAGTTTATTCATGATTAATAAGCATTCAAATAGTGTTTAAATAGTATTTAATCAACGCGACAATGGCATCCATACTGTCATTTCGGTTTTACCGCGATTGCCCCAGGCATAATAAGGAATCAGGCGGATACCCACTTCTTTATCGGCTTTACTTACTTCACGGTAAAGCACGCCATCCCATGAATCATTGTTGGCCAGGCGGGCAACGCCATCAAGAGCAACAATCGGACTGCCTTCAATCATAATCTTGCGGGGAGTCAGCTGGATATTAGCCGGAATCAAAACATCATCAATTCGCTTATTATCGTCAATATCGAGATTCTCCAGACAGTAAACCAACGGCCCACGTTTTACAACCACCTGGTTGCGAATTTCCTCAGCAAGCGGATGAGCTTCGAGCAGTTTTACAGGCATATCCATCATCCACTCTATCTGATCACCTTTTTTCCAGATACGGTTAACAGAGGCATAAGTATTAGGTGCCCAGCTACCCTCAACAGGTTGCCCATTGACCGTAAGAGTTGCATTATCGCACCATTGAGGTACACGCAGGTTTACAGTAAATGCTTTCTTCGCAGCTTTGCGGGGAATCTCATTGATTGTCAATTTCACAGCACCATCCCATGGATAGTCGGTAGATTGAGTGATAGCCACTTTACCTATTCCGGCAATCTCGGTATTCAGCGTATTGGCTCCATACAGATGGCACCACAATGCATCTTCTGATACAGTATAGGCATAATTCTGTGCCTGACAAATGGTACGTAGTGTATTTGGCGGACAGCAGAAGCAGCTGATATATTCGGTTCTTTCTTTTGGCCAGCGAAGTGTATAAGGCAAATCGGCACTGATACGTAATGGATTGGTATAGAAATACTTTTTACCATCAAGACTCACACCGCTCAATACACTATTATATAAAGCCATTTCCACGATATCGGCATATTTCGCTTCGCCGGTAGTGGTCAGCATACGCCAGTTGAACAGCATATTACCGATATTGGCACAGGTTTCATTGTGGGCAGTCGAGTTAGGCAACTGATAAGGACGGCCATAACTCTGATGTACTTTCTGAATGCTATCAGGTTCATAATTGGTTCCATCGGGTGAAGTTCCATCATAAAGAGCACCACAGGCACCTGTCACATACATCTTACGGTTTACAATATCATTCCAGATGCTTGTCAGGTTATCCATCAACTGTTCTTCTCCGGTTTCAGTATAGACATCGGCAACACCGGCATACAGATAATTAGAGCGAACCGCATGTCCCATGGCATTGTACTGTTCACGGAAAGGAACACGATCCTGGTTATCATCGGTACCATTTTCGACCATACCACGGATATTAATCAAGTTCTGAGACAGTTCCAGATAACGTGGATTGCCGGTAGCACGATACATTTCGACCACACCCATATAGTGAGAAGGACAAATAGCGTTGCGGGCCAGTTCGGCAGAAGCCGTTTCATAGAAATAACAAAGGAAATCCGTAGCCTTTACAGCTGCATCAAAAAGAGTATTCTTGCCTGTAGCACGCTGATGTACGATACCCGCCATCATCAGGTGACCAAGATTATATGTTTCAAAGTTCAGACGATTGGCAAAAGCGCCTTTCTCATCTTCGGCACCTACTTTTGTACCGATAACTGTTTGTGGCGTATTTGCATGCGTATCCACACCACGATTCTTTTCATCAATGATTACCGGTGTATGGATATAACCATCAGCACGCTGAGATTTCACGACATGCTCCACAAAATGATCCATCAGTTTATCGAGTTCCGGATCTTTAGTCACCGCATAAACCGAAGCAACTCCCTCGAACCATTTGTACATATCTCCATCATGGAAAGGAGGTCCCCAGTGATTGCCATCGCAAACACCGGCAGCGATTTCAAAGTTGCGGAAACCATGAGAGATATCCGGATTATTCCAGGTCTCCCACATACTTTGCAGTGAAGTATTGCTGTAAACATTGAAGCGGTCTCCCCAGAAACCGTCGGTCCAGCAAACAGCATCGACTGGTGTATTGACCATCTTTGCATACTGACTTTTGCTGGTATCTGTCAAACCGTTTTGCTGTGCAGCAACCGGTGTAGTAAGTGTAATCGTTAGTAGTGAAATAAGAGCTGTGCGTTTCATTCTGATATTTATTATTTCAATGATTGCGTATCTATTTTAGCGTATTTGATGCGTTGACGTCGCCACGTGTAAATGGCATGAAGACTGCCATCTTTCCCCTGAATAATAGAAGGATAAGAGTACTGACTGATAGGTGAATCTTCGAGAGTAACTGCATGCTGCCAGTTAATTCCATCTTCTGAAATTGCCAGCGACAAAGGTGTACGTGGTCCTTTCGGAGTACCGGGCAACGTTTCGAAATTGTTATATATCAGTACATGGCGACCATCTTTCAGCGTAACTGCATCGGTACCTGAATTGTTGTTCGGCAAGTCAAGCAGTGTAACCTTACTCCAGGTATCGCCATTATCGCTACTCCACGAAGTAGCCACTTTACCATTACGGCTGCGGGCCAGAACCTGCAGGCGACCATCTTTATGTTTCAGAAGACTTGGCTGTATGGCATAGATGGCTTTCAGATCATCTCCGGTAATGGCTTCACCACCTTCCTGATCATCTCCATTCTGAGTTCCTTTTTTACGAAGAACAGTCGGCACATCCATTTCTGCATCAATCGGACCAACCATTTTCCAGGTTTTGCCATTGTCATCTGAAATCTCGAAGTGAAGTCGCCAGCCTTGCTTACCTTCAGTACTTGATGGCGCAATGATACGGCCATTAATATATTCAGGTTTATTCTTTACCGGACCTAAAAAGCCTTCGGGTAATGGTTCTTTCTTACTCCATGTCTTTCCGCCATCTTTCGAGCGAGTGAGCCAGCCAGTCCAGTCGGCTACCTTTGTACCAATCTTAAAGAATAAAAGCAATTCACCATCAGTCAACTGAAACAATACCGGATTCCAGCAAGCCTTACGACGTGCATTATTGATATCGCCATCGAAAGTGGTGGCCACGGGACCTGCACTTGCAAGCGTTGTTTCTGCATTAATACCCGATAAACCCGCCTTCACGATTAATGGATCGTTTAAATCGAAAACACCATCGGCAGCCAGATATGGTTCAGTCCATCCTTTTGCACCTTTCGGTTTACGACTCACCCAGATACCACAATCGGGATTACGCTCTTTTGTTCCGCCAAAATAAGAAGCTACAAGATCACCATTCTTTAGTTCGGCAATGGTAGCACCATGACATTCGGGGAATGAACTATTCTCATATAAAAATTCATCCACTAATACGGATGAATCTTTAGTTGGTATGTCGACCTGAAAGCGATAACTTCCGGAACCTATCTGTTTAACTTCGCCATTGGGCAGATGCACCTCGGACGTTGTATTGGCAGGAATAACTACTTCCCAATCCAGCTTCTGCAAATTCTTTTTCCATCGACTGACTACCAGTCCGTAAGGCGACATATATGAAGCATCGACTTCGCTCAGATCCTGAATCTCGAAATTAGGTTTCATGACAATATGCTTAAACCCGATTTGCTTACGATCACTTCGGATACCTGCCAGATTTTCGTAATACCAGGCCAGCAAGTCACCCAATAGCATCACGTGATTACCACTGTTCATTTTGGGACTGGCCGTATTTCCGTTCCAGAGTTCCCAAATAGTGGTAGCGCCTTGCTTCACCATATATCCGTAAGATGGATAGGTATCATTGGTGGCCAGCAGGTAAGCTACATCAGCATATCCCTTGCGTGAAAGCTCGCGCATGATCCATTGCTGACCGATAACCCCGCTACTTACATGTCCTTTATTCGTAGTAATAATCGTATTCACCACATTCTTTACCACATCATCACGATATTCCTGCGGAACAAGTCCGAAAGCCAGCGGTAAAATATTAGCAGTTACTGTATTGTTTCCGTAGAAGATACTGTCAGGGAACAAAACATGTCCGGGGACTTCAGAAGTTCCTTTCTTTACAGTAAGGAATTTCTTATTAAACGCATCCTTCATCTGATGCTCCATGTTTTTCCACATCTCTTTCTCATCATCCAATCCCTGAATTTCAGCAAAACGATGCATTGTCTGAAGCATTTTCAGATAATAAGCCGTAGAGATCAACGAACCATCCGTCTGACGGGCAGGATCTTTACTATGAATAAGTTCTAATGATTCGGGTGGAACACACCAGTCGCCATAGCGATCTTTCGTGATGATCATTTCATCATTCATATATTCATCCTGCATATGTTTCAGCCAGCGCTTCATATTTGGATAATGCTTTTCAATCGGCGCCTTATTGCCATATTGTGTATAAAGCATATCGCATATAATAGGCAAAGAAGCAGGCCATGTCATATTATCCGAATAATAATTCCAGTAAGCCGGTGCCACATCAGGAATACAGCCATCTTCACGCTGAGCTTCACAGATATCATTCACCCATTTAGTATATAACGGACCATTTCCAAATAGATAACTCTCGCCCCACGTACCCATTACACGGTCGCCCAACCAGGGCTGACGTTCATTGCGTTGCGGACAATCGACCGGCATTCCTTTATAATTGCCGAGGATACCCCACCATGCATTCTTATAAATCTGATTCAGCATATCGTTAGATGATGTAAATGAACCATTGTTATCCATTTCATCGCTAACCACTTCGCCGGTAAAATCCGCGATAGACGGATTGTTATATCCATCGACTTCCACATAGCGGAAACCATGATAAACAAAACTTGGCGCCCAGCTTGTACCGTTATCGCGGCCATTGCTGATATAAGTATCAGTCACACGGGCATCACGAAGATTCTCAACATACAGATTACCATCGGGCTGAAGAAGTTCGGCAAAACGCAAACGAATTGAATCGCCTTCGGCAGCATTACGGATATTCATACGAACCCATCCTGCCATGTTCTGTCCCATATCGAGGATATACTTATCGCCTACTTTCGTGATGGACTGAGGTTTAAGTGTCTTCACCACTTTCATATTTGGCGTCATAGCCCCATGCAATACGCCTGTAGGAATAGAAGTGCGCTGAGCCTGTATCCATGCGGAGTCATCATAGCCGGGAGTAGTCCATCCGGTTAACTCCATGCGGGCATCATACTCCTCCCCATCATATTCATTATTGCTACGGATAGGCCCCTGCGTAGAAAGTTTCCAGGTTGCATCCGAAGCAATAGTCTCTTTTGTACCATCTTCATACTCTACCACCAGATTCATGCGAAGTTTGGGATAACCATAGTTCGCAATCTTATAAGGTTTATAGTTCTGACGCATGGTATAATAACGTCCGTTACCAAGAGTCACACCAATAGCATTGGCATCGTTCAGGTATGGAGTAACATCGAAACTATTATAAGTTATCGATTTGTTATAGTCAGTCGGAACCGGTGCAAGTACCTGATCACCGATACGCTCTCCATTAATAAACAACTCATACATACCCAAACCGGCAATGTGAGCAGTAGCCTGTTTCACTGTTTTATTTTTCAGATTGAACTCTTTTCGAAGATAGCGAGAACTCAATCGGCTCCATTGTGTTTCTTCATCGCCGGGAGCAGCTTTGTCCAGCCCGATCCATTGTCCGCGCCAGTGTGCCTCTTTCAGCAAACCCACACTAAACATGGCAGGTTCACTCCATTTTGAAGTCCCTTTGTTTGTAAAGCTCTTTACTTTCCAGTAAACGCGCTGGTTGCTCTGAAGTGGTTTACCGGCATAAGGAATCCAAAGCGTTTCATCAGAGTCCACTTTACCTGAGTTCCATAAATCGCCTTCATCCTTTTTAAGCAATTCAGGAGATGAAGCCATAAGGATCTGATAAGCCGTCTGACGAACATCTTTCGCTGACGATTCGATTCGCCAGCTAAAGCGTGGTTCAGCCGTATCAATTCCCATCGGATTGATTAACTGTTCCGTTTGCAAACCGGTAACTTCAATTCCCTTCGCTGAAGATTGCAGTGAAAAGAAAGCAAAAATTAATAGTATATAATAAGCGTATGTTTTCATGAATTAATTGGCTGTCGGAATTGTCTTCCAGTCTTTATTAATGTAATCTTTAGAAGCATCTGTTAGAATAAGGACCTGATCATTGCCACTCATGTACCCACTATCGTGCTGGAAAGTTGTTGTTTTATTATCGAATTCACCGATATAATCGAGTGCACCTGTCTTTGGACTATACCACCATGCATTCTTTTTAGCGCCGCTCACTTTAGTCAGATCGATATCCATAGGGCGGCCAGAGTAGTTGTATACCAGAATATAATCGTTTCCACGGGTAGCCACAGCACGGTCGTAACGTTCACCGTTTTTGCCGGCAATAACCGATTGATCAGGCACTCTTTCAAGGAAAGGAAGAGCCAGCATCAGGTTTTTCAGATAGATCATCTGATTAAAGCCTGGATCTTTCATGGCATCCCACCATGCTTTCTCTGCACCAAACGAAGCCATTCTGCCCGGACGATGGAATTGCATAATCGAATTGTGACCATAAGTGTGACCGAAAGAGCCACCGAAAACAGACCAGTACGCATAACGACGAACATCATAATCCATCCAGCGTGTTTCGTTTACATCATGCAAACCCTGAGGGATATCTTCGTAAATAGGCTCACCATCA
Organism: uncultured Bacteroides sp.; assembly: GCA_947074195.1. Lineage (GTDB taxonomy): Bacteria > Bacteroidota > Bacteroidia > Bacteroidales > Bacteroidaceae > Bacteroides. The sequence continues at coordinate 9,153 of CAMTOS010000030.1, read as the reverse complement.
ATTACAGGTTTCAAAGGAGACATCGCCTGACTTGCATCCACAAATCTCCAGTTATCCTCCTCTGTATTCTCTTCAATCGGATAATCACCATCACCTTTACGCTGACCATAACGACGGTGTCCACTCTGGAACATATTGAAATCCATCCATGGTTCATCATTAAACCAGGTAGCCGAAGTTGTGCGGCCACGCGGATGAAAAGTCATGAGATGATTAGGATCGTTCGAACGGATAGCATTAGCCAGTGCAAGCCATACATCGGTATTCTTATCGCCACGAATATCACCACCAATAAACCAGATGATATTCGGACTATTTTTATAACGTTCGGCCAGGAACTTACCATAAGCCTCCGCCTCTTTTGCATTCATTTTACCCGCAGCTACCGGAGAACCCCAAACCGGTACCATACCGATATAGATGCCATTACGTGCCGCAGTTTCTACAATATAATCCATATGATCCCAGTAACCATAAACACCTTTCTTATCGATGTTCTTGAAATTGAAACCATCGGTCATTGAAAACTGGCCATAGTTATTAAGCGATGGAACATCATCAATTGTCTGTATCTGAACCACATTATAGCCCGCCTTCTTACATTCATTCAGATAATAAGAAACCTCACTTCGTTCGGTACGCTGTGGCAATAACCAGGCGGTTTCACCCAACCAGAAGAAAGGAGTTCCGTTTTCATGTTTTAAGTATCGGCCTTCTTCAGAGACAACCAATTTGCCATTGTCCCACGGCTTGCCTGAACCTTTCTTTTGAGCGAAAGATGTAAATGTAATTAGTGATAATAGTAGAAAGAGTGCTATTTTAGTTTTCATTGTTCAAATACATTAATAAGTAATTATCGGATTTTATGAGTGTTGCTGAGTCAGTTTCTCATATTCAAGCGCAGCAAGGATAAACGAGCCTACAGATTTAGGATCATTCTCGATTACGGGTTCGCTGATATAATAAGCAAAACTTCCGTCACGGTTTCCTTTACCTCCAAGGCCGGCTACTGCACAACAGTTCGTCAGTGTATAAGTACCGTTTGGTTCTTCTTTAATGAATTGCTTAATTAGTCCTTCGAAAGCCTTATTTGTTGCTTCCAGATACTGATCGCGGGGAATATATCCATCATTAATCGCTTTGCTCAGGAAGTAGACAAACAGCGCCGATGCCGAAGATTCCAGGTAATTGCCCTGACGATTTCCCTGATCGGTCACCTGCCACCATACACCCGATTGCGGATCCTGATATTTCACGATATTCTTTGCCAGCGTATCAACAATGGCAAGAACTTCATCCCTGCCTGCCGTATTTTCCGGGAGATAATCGAGAACATCAACCACAGCAGCTGCATACCAGCCGATGCTACGACTCCATATATTTGGCGAACACCCGGTTTCTTTATTGGCCCAAATCTGCGAACGGCTTTCATCATATCCATGGAAATAAAGTCCGGTCTTAGGGTCGTAAGATTTCTTAGCCATCAGTGTGACTTGCTTTACCACTTCGTTGAATAGCGTGGTATCGTTAAACTCTTTGGCATATTGTGCCAGATATGGAGAGGCCATAAAGATACCATCCAGCCACATCTGATGCTCGTAAACCTTTTTATGCCAGAATCCACCTTCAGAAGTACGAGGTTGTTCTGTCATTTGCTTCACCAGCGTATCCATCGCCACTTTATAGCGATCGTCATTGGTCTGCTCATATAAATCGAATAAAGTCTTCCCCGGATTGATGTTATCAATATTGAAAGAGAGATAATTCATTCTGATCTTTCCCGAGTCATTAATCAGACTATCCGCATAAATCTTAGCCCAGTCGAAATAAGTCTGATCACCCGTTTGTTTCCAGGTTTCCAGGACAGACTTCACTACCAGTCCGTGCGTATATCCCCAACGTGGTTTCGATGCTTTTTCAATCATCCATGGTTCAGGGAAACGTTTCATTTCGGAAATAGCCATACGTTCACTCCATTTTGCGGGTTCTTCTGTCTGAGAAGGTTTCCCGCAAGAACATAAGCAGCCTGCTAACAAGAGACAGCCGATAAAGGTCGATTTAATTTGTTTCATATTTAGAACTGCAATTTTTTATTTTCCAATCAAGACATATTCTTCTCCGGCTTTTGTTGGAAGATCATATAAGTAAGTCTTCTCAACTTCTACCTTATTTAGTTTTGCATTTTTATTTATCAGTGGTTCAGCAATTTCGGGAATCTCATAGAGCGAATTCTTATTCTCTCCTTTAGCTACTCTTAAGCCTTTTCCGGTCAACTGATTCGCTGAACGTAAGCGGCAGATCCCGCCATTCTTCGATTTAATCACCAATCGCTTCACTTTTCCGTTTTCCCAACTCAGGTCAACAATTTCGAAACCACCGCGGGCAACTAATCCCTGAACATCACCTGTTGGCCAGTAAGAAGGAAGGGCAGGCAGCAGATAGATGAAGCCATCATGACTCTGCATCAGCATTTCGGCGATACCGGCAGTACAGCCAAAGTTTCCATCAATCTGGAAGGGCGGATGAGCATCGAAAAGATTAGGATAGGTTCCCCCTTTTTTCTTTTCATTGCGTACCAGCGTCAACTGATCGGTGATTAGTTTGTAAGCATGATCACCGTCTAACAAACGTGCCCACAAGCAAACTTTCCAACCCATGCTCCATCCTGTTGAAGGGTCTCCGCGTGCAATGAGTGAAGTGCGTGCTGCATCAAACAACTCTGGTGTGCGGAAAGGTGATATTTGATTGCTTGGGAATAATCCATATAAATGTGAAATATGACGGTGTACATCTTCCGGATCATCCCAGTCGAACATCCATTCCTGTAGTTGTCCCCAACGACCTACCTGCATAGGTGCCATCTCCGTTAGTCTGTCTTTCAGACGTGAAGCATATTCCTGATCTTCTCCCAATATTTCAGAAGCAGTGATAATCTGATTCCAGAGGTCGAAGATTAACTGATTATCTATGGTACACCCCGGTGCTGTAGTTGCTTTACCATCACTTCCTGCATGTACATTTTCCGGAGAGTTACTTGGACATACAACAAGCCATCCCGTAGTTGGTTCATACACCATGGTTTCGTCAAAGAAGCGGGCCGATTCTTTCATTACCGGATAAATCTCGCGTAAGAATTCTTTATCGCCGGTATAGAGATATCTTTCCCAAAGATGACGGCATAACCATGCACCGCCTGTGGGCCACATACCCGATGGTGCTTTATCGATTGCACCGGTCATACGCCAGATATCCGTATTGTGATGTAATACCCAGCCATCGGCGCCGTACATAATCTTAGCCGATTCTTTACCGGTTTCGCTTACTTCTTTAATCAACTGAAAGAGTGGTTCGTGAAGTTCTGATAAGTTAGTCACTTCAGCAGGCCAGTAATTCATTTCAAGATTGATGTTGCAGGTATATTTGCTATCCCATGACGGAAACAGTTTATCGTTCCAGATTCCCTGAAGATTGGCAGGTTGTCCGCCAGGTTGTGAAGAACAGATCAGCAGATAACGACCAAAGTTATAATAGGTCGATACCAGAAAGTTATCATTCGTTTCTTTAAACTTCTCCACACGGATATCAGTAGGAACATGGGCATACTGATCTTCACCCAAATTCAATGAAGAGCGATCCATGAAGCTTTTGAAGTAAGCCACATGCTTCTCTTTCGACTCCTGATAAGGTTGTTGCATAGCCTTATGCAAATAATCTTTCGCACGAGCTACCTGATCACCGGTAATGTCTTTATAGTTATTGAAGTTAGTAGCAATAGAAGTATAGATAATAGCCTCATCAGCATTTTCGATACTCAACACACCATCGCGAACTGTTTGTGTTCCGCCTTTGGTGTTTGCCGCAATGCGTCCCTGGAAATCTACACGACCACGTAAGCCTTCGTGATTTGAAGAAACCCCACTCAATGAAACTTCCCCGTTTTCAGTTTCGATCATTACATCCTGATGAGGAGAAGTAAGAGTTGCGTTACAGGTAATCATACCCGGCTGATCGGCAGTCAGGCGAACCGTAACGACCTGATCGGGGAATGATGTTATGGTTTCACGCAGATAGTTTACACCATCTACATTGTATCTCACAATCGAACGGGCTGAGTCCAGACTCAGTTCGCGATAGTAATCGGTATATCGGTTATGCCCCGGAAAAGAGATGCGCAGATCGCCAAAAGTCTGATAAGGCATTCCGCTATTTGTTTTCGACATCACTTTCTCAGTAGCCAGCGTTTGTGCTTCAAGGTATTTTCCCTCGAAAACCAAATCGCGGACTTTCGGAATATTCTCTAAAGCATCGGGGTTAGGGTTATTGTTTGGCCGGCCAGCCCAAAGCGTCTCCTCATTGAGTTGAATTTGTTCTACACCCGGGTTACCAAATACCATTGCTCCCAGGCGGCCATTGCCCAAGGGAAGCGCCTCAGTCCATACCTGAGCCGGTTTGTCGTACCATAAATTATATGTTTGCGCAGACGCAAAGAAGGTGGAAGTCATCCATAATAATCCACTTACAATCCAGAATCTTTTCATCTAATTATCTCTTAATATCGTTTTATATATCTTGAAGACGCACATTTTACTTATATGTACTCTATCGATATATATTTTTGCGAACAAAACATTGACAGATTATTCTTAAACATGTTTGGTAAGATACAAAAGAAATAAAGCCAAAAGACAGATTTTCATCATTTTAAAGAGATGAAAACCTGTCTTAAGTTAATCAATGAAAGATGTATAATTATCTTACTTCAAAGGCAATGCATAGAGCGTTTCTTCAGGAACAATCGTTATTTTAGATTCATCAATCTTAGATGCATCCAGACCAAATGTCTTTGCGAAGAAATCGTAAACAGCCGTGCGTTTATTCGGACCGAAATCATGTCGTTCACCGGGAAGATGAACATTTGTTACATTATCGGCTGCATCATAAAAACTATAGATATTTTGCAGATAAGGATATTCGAGTTCAGGAACACTTGCCGTCCAGTCGCCGGTGTCCGATACGATTAGCAATGGTTTTGGTGCAAAGAAGGCAGCAAGTTCGGCATTGCAGGTGCCTCCACCAGCCAGTTGAATTGGTTTGCCACTCTCACAGGGACAGCCCCCATCGAAATGAGAGGCCAGACTGACTACCGGAGCAGCCGCAGTAAAACGATTATCAAGAACGGATAGTAATACGGTTTGTGTACCGCCACCAGAACCACCATTCACTCCGATACGTGACAAGTCGATATCTTTACGATTGTCGAGCATGTAGTCAAGAATGAGCAGACCATTCATAATTTGTATGGTATGAGCCTCGGCAGTACGATGTGCCTGTTCGCCAACTTGTTTAGCAGATTCGCCCCAGCCATAAAGATCATAATCCACGCAGATAGCACCCATGCGGGCCAAAGTACCTAATCGTTCCTGCTGATCCTTCCGATAACGACCCTGATTAAAGTGGCCGTTCGGACAAATGATTAACGGATGCTTGCCTTTCGCCAGCGGTGCATAGATTGATCCGCACACATAAATGCCGGGAGCAGTTTCAAGCGCAAAGTTCTGTACTGAATAACCATCATATTTACGAATTTTCGTCAGTTTTATTTGAGGGTTCTGCACACAATTGGCCAAAGCCTCATCAAGATCCAGCAACGCACGCACTTCTTTCCGGACGCTATCTTTTCTGAGCTCAAATTCATCCGCATTATTATACAGACTACTCAGATAGGCCAGCATCTTTTCTCCGTCGGCATCTGTGCGGCGATGATATTCGTAAGGCTTTATCTTATAAGTCGTATTATTCTGCTTCACGAATTTATAATCGAATGGAGCCAGAATATTGGTCAGCGACTCTTCTACTGAATAGGGACGAATACGAAAGTCTGCATAAGGCAATACCAGACCTGTGGTATCGACATCATATTTTAAGCGAACATTAAAGCGGGTCGCTACTTCATTGAGCACTGTTCCCAAAGGTTTGGCAAACTGAGTTTCATACGTCTGGGCATTTGCCATCAGTCCGGTCAGGCACAGACATCCGCCAATGATATATTTCTTCATGAATAAGTTCATTTAATCATTCAGTGTAACTTTCTTTCCATCTACATAAACATCATCCAGAATCACATCCTTGCAATCTTCGAAGACACAAGGCAACTTTGCATCCTGCACAAAAATATCTCTCAAAACGATATCAGTAATCGGTGCCTCTTCCAGCCCAACCATCTTAATCGGGGTCTGAACATCGCGAACCGATACCCCTGAAACAAAGATATTACGGAATACCGGAGTACGTTCACTCAATGGTTCATCAGGCATTTTACTATATTTCAGATTAAAGACCAATGCTTCTTTCTTAATATTGTACATCACAATGTTGCTGACGCGAATATCTTCTACTACACCACCACGGCCACGGGTAGATTTCAGACGAATGCCGCGATCTGTTCCATCGAAAACACAATTGCTGATGGTAACACGTTTCACACCACCACTCATTTCACTACCGATAACCACGCCACCATGTCCGGCAAGCATCGTACAATTGGTAATAGTAATATTTTCACAAGGCACACCGATGTTTCTTGCCTGTGCATCTCTGCCAGATTTGATTGTGATGCAATCATCTCCCACAGATATATGACAATCGCTGATATGCACATTCTTGCACGATTCAGGATTGATGCCATCAGTATTTGGTGAAGGCGGGTTAATCAATGTAATACCGCGAACCGATACATTATCACAGAACTGCGGATTGATGGTCCAGAAGGGAGAGTCGATAATCTTCACTCCTTCAATTTTGATATCCTTGCAATGCATAAACTGAATAAACGGAGGTCTGAAGAAACGGCGATCCAGTGTTCCGTGCCAGTCTTCATTGGTTTCTGCCTGAATAGCTGCTACATCGTTGGTCTGATCGAACAAAGTCTGATATTTATTCACGGTACGTTTACCGTTATCACGAAGATCAATGTAGACTTTAAAGAACTCCATCCACCATGCTTTGCCCTGTCCATCGAGAGTTCCTTCTCCTTTAATCGTGATATTCTCTGCATTGGTTGCATAAATCAGCGGATGAAAACTCTTCATCATAACACCTTCATGGCGAACTTCCACATAAGGCAGATACAAATCGAAATCATCAGAGAATTTCAGTAGAGCTCCGGCTTCGAGCTCAATAGTCATATTGCTTTTAAGTTCAATAGGACCAGTAAGATAAGTTCCGGCAGGAAAGTACAATGTACCGCCACCATTTTCATTCAACTGATTGACTTTGTCTTTAATCAATTGTGTATTGTATTCTGCCCGGTTACCAGTTGCATCAGCACCGGCAAGTTTCATATCGATTCTTTCAGCATGAAGCGTAAACAAGCATGCAAACAATAAAAAGAAGGCTAATATTATTTTTCTGTTCATCGTATTTAAATTTATAGATTACATTCAAACTGATGTTTTCCGCTACCTATTGTTACTGGCGCTGAACCATCAGGGAGATAAACTTTTGCAGTATTACCTACAGGCACTTCCACATCAAGCGTGAAACGGTTGTGCTCACGTTTCCAGTCTACTGCCACTGTGCCGTAGAGAGTTTCGGTAGTTGCACGGACAAACTTCAAATCACCCACAGGACAAGGACGAATAATCAATTCCTGGCTACCATCAGCAGTTGGAATAAACTCATTAAAACCAGCCAGAGAACGGAAGAACCATTCATCAATCTGACCCATCATAAAGTGATTCCATGATGAACCCATTCTCGGATCCCACTGCTCGGTCAGTGTCGTTGCACCGAACTTCAGCTGAAAGCCATAGCCGGGTGCTTCATCATGATTATGCATCGTATACATTAGATCATTCAAACCATTTTGTGCCAATGCCTGGAAAAGGTAACGGTTACCCACATCACCAGTAGTCAGTCGGTTGCCATTCTTCGCAATATCAGCTTTCAGGTTATTCAATACTGTTTCTTTATCTTCTACAGGAACCATATTCAGGAACAAGGGCAATGCATTACTACACTGACTTCCTGTGCCATATTGCTTTGTCTCCGAATTATAGAATTCACGATGAAAAGCCTGATTTACTTCTTTGGCTAATTGCGTATAATAAATCACATCTGCCTGATTACCGATCAGTTCAGCAGCTTCAATCATATAGATAATGTCCATATAATATTGTGCAGTAGCTACCAATGGCACAGGTGTATTCTTTGAAAAGCCGGCTTTGAAATCACCATAATCATACCAGTCGCCCAAACCAAAAGAAACAATTCCTTTATCTGCTCTGGAAGTCAGACTGTCCAGATAGCGGCGCATCTGATGATAATATTTGCGAATCAGCGAATCATCACCATATGCATCTCTGTACATAAATGGCGTGATGATGAATGCACTTCCCCATTCAGGAGATTGCGCAAACACATCCATTCCCGGACCTTCGAACACGACATATTCGGGTGCAGTGGTTGGCATAGCACCATCAGCATGTTGCGCATCGGCCATATTCTGCATTTGTTGCGGAATGTATGAGGTCAGATCGTAATTGTAATATAAACCGGGACCATTAAGATGAACCTGTTCCAGCCAGCCCAATTTCTCGCGATGAGGACAGTCCGTAAAGACAGATTGCATGTTGCTTCTTACCGCTTTCTCAATGATACGATGGGTCTGATTGAACATCTCATTAGAACTCTCGAAAGTCGATACTTTGGGAGCAGAATTGTAGACAAAGCAAGATTCGATCTTTTCAATCACCGGCAATTTATCCGGATTCTTCTCACCTTTCATCACCGCACCTTCCACCTGAATATAGCGAAATCCATAGTAAGAGAAACGTGGATGCCATGTTTCAACTCCGTTTCCTTTCAATGTATATTCATAGTAATGCTGTCTGCCGGTTTGGCGCTGATTGCAGGCACCTTCATCAGTCAATGATTCAGCTACCACCAGGGTAATCTTCTGCCCTTTCTTCCCTTTGACTTTAATCTCCGGGTAACCTGCCAGATTCTGTCCCATATCAAGAACAAAAGCCGATGCATCTACCGTACGTTTGGTCGATTTCGTAGCAGATTCAACTTGTGCAGCATTCAGTTTATTGTAGCTTTGTACGCCATAACGTTCCATAATCTTCACCGGAGGAGCCAGTTGTGAACGCA
>CAMTOS010000029.1 GCA_947074195.1 uncultured Bacteroides sp. | reverse complement strand
GTCATCGCCATCTTTTATCATATCTTAGACGCATATTTTATACAATTATTGATAAAATACAATTAATTATATGATTAAACACAGGCCATAATGTACTCTATGCAGAACTATATTTAATATTTATTGCAAAAATCCTTTTTATGCCACTTTTAGAGGTTGAATTATAGCTTAAAAAAGTCTGTGAACTCAAATTCGTCTTCAGAAAACCATTCTTAATCCTTCCTGATATAAGGAATATATACTTTTGTTAACAACAAATAATACTATGTTAAATCTTAAGAGTCATTACTAAATGAAAAAACAAAAGACTTTTCAAAAACTTATTCTTAATAAAGTATTCCATTGCTTTCTTTTGAGTATGAGTTTTATTTTCTGCGCGCAGCTCATATCTGCACAAGAACAGAAGATACTTGTAAAAGGTGTAGTAACCGATGCATCGGGCGAATCAATTATTGGTGCTAATGTGATTCAGAAAGGTACTACTAATGGTACAATCACCGATATAGATGGAAATTTCACTTTATCTGTTCCTTCACAGTCTGTTCTGGAAGTAACTTACACCGGATATATACCACAAAACGTGAATGTAAACGGCAAAACTTTGCTTAATATTCAGATGCATGAAGATGCCAAAATGCTGGACGAAGTAGTGGTCGTTGGTTTCGGTGTTCAGAAGAAGGTTAATCTGACAGGATCTGTTGGTACGGCTACGGCCAAGGATCTTGAATCTCGTCCCGTACAAAATGCTGTTGCTGCACTTCAGGGTGTTGTCCCGGGTCTGAATATCTCAACTTCAGGTACCGGTATGCTCGATTCTGAAAAGAGTATCAACGTACGTGGTACAACAACTATAGGTGACGGTTCGAGTGGTAGTCCACTGGTACTTATCGATGGTATGGAGGATAACCTGAACCGAATCAATCCTCAGGATATTGAATCGATCTCAGTATTGAAAGATGCCGCTGCATCTTCTATTTATGGTTCGCGTGCTCCTTTCGGGGTAATTCTGGTTACTACCAAAAGCGGTAAGGAAGGCAAGACTGTCATTAACTATAACAATAACTTTAGCTACAGCAAACCGATTAACATGCCCGACCTGATGGATTCATGGCACTGGCTGAACTATTTTAATGATGGTCAGATGAACAGCAACGGTTCGCAGTTTGGGTATTTTACAAACAAAGACCTTGATGGCAATTACTTCAGTGACTTAGTAAAAGATTACTATGATGGCAAACTAGATGCCATGGATACTCAAAGACCTAAGGCTGATGGTAAATGGAATCATGATTATTCGTTTGGTAATGTAGACTGGCTGAAACAGTATTACAAGAAATGGACTAACTCGATGGAGCATAATGTCAGCATCAGCGGTGGTAGTCAGAAACTCAGTTATTATGTGTCTGCCAACTACCTGGATCAGGGCGGTTTATTACGCGTGGGTGATGACAATTATCATCGTTATTCGGCAACAGGAAAGATTAATTCGGTATTAAACAAATATGTATCCTTAAACTATACTTCACGTTTCTCACGTGTGAAATATGATCGTCCTACACAGTTTACATCTGGTTTCTATGACAATGTTATCCGCCGTGCCCGTCCGGTACGTCCGATTACCGATCCAAACGGAAATCCTCAGAATGATATCAACTACCTTGATGCCCTTGAAAACGGAGGTCGCACCTGGGACGAAAGAGATGTTTTTGTAAATCAGTTTAAGCTGACCATTACTCCACTGAAAGACTGGAACATCATTGCCGATATGAATATTCGTTTCAATAATGACTGGACTCACTCTGATTCACAGATATTTTATACTTATCGTCAGGATGGTACAACAAAAGACCGTGCTGCACTAAGTGAATCCAAATCATGGGTAAAAGAGTATGCTTACAAATCTCTCTACATCAATCCTAATGTATATTCAAATTATAGCTTCAACATCAATGAGAAGAATAATTTCTTTATTACAGCAGGTTTCCAGGCCGAAAAGTTTGACATGAAGCAATTCTCTGCCAAACGTAATAACATGATCTCTGACGATTTCCCTGTGCTTGATCTTACCAATGGCGCTGATCTTACTGATATCGGTATCAATGGTTATATAGGCAACTGGCGTACTGTAGGCTTCTTTGGTCGTGTTAACTATAACTTCGATGATAAATATCTTTTCGAATTCAACGGCCGTTATGACGGTACTTCAAGATTCCGCCGCGGTAATCGCTGGGTATTCAGTCCTTCATTCTCTGTGGGTTGGAATATGGCCCGCGAAAGCTGGTTCGAGAATATTCAGAATATTGTAACCACACTTAAACCACGTTTCTCTTACGGACAATTGGCCAACCAGAACACCACTTCATGGTATCCTACTTATGTAACTATGAATGTAGGTACAGGAGGCAGCAATTCATGGCTGATTAACGGATCTTATCCTGTAATTGCTTCTGCTCCGGGACTTGTATCGGCGTCACTTACATGGGAGAAGATCAAAACAACAAATATTGGTTTCGATTGGGGATTCATGAATAATCGCCTCACAGGTTCGTTCGATTACTTTATTCGTAAATCACTCGATATGGTGGGTGCCGGTGTTACTCTTCCTGCGACTCTTGGTGTTGGAGTTCCCAAAACCAATAACCTTGACCTGAAAGCATACGGTTGGGAGTTGCAGGTTTCATGGAAAGACCGTATCAAAGATTTCAACTATGGTATTACGCTGAATATCGCCGACTCACAAACGAAAGTGACCAAATACCCTAATCCGACTAATCGTCTGGATCAGTATCGTGTAGGCGAAGTTACAGGTAATATCTATGGTTATACCACTATCGGCATTGCAAAGAGCCAGGAAGAGATGGATGCACATCTTGCTAAAGTAGATCAAAGTGCTTTAGGAAGCAACTGGGGTGCAGGTGATATCATGTATGCCGATCTTGATGGCGATGGTAAAGTAAACAATGGCAAGAATCTGCTCGATGATAAAGGGGACCTGAAAGTAATCGGAAATACTACTCCACGTTACCGTACTGGTATCACTTTAAGTTTCGACTGGAAAGGCATCGACTTCCAGATGTTCTGGCAAGGTATTCTGAAACGTGACTGGTATTTCGACAAAGACGCTCTTCTTTTCTGGGGTATCAGCGAACGCGGCCAGTGGTGGTCAACTGGTTTCGAACAGCATCTTGATTATTTCCGTGGCGAAGAAGATCATCCGCTGGGACAAAATCTTGACTCTTACTATGCACGCCCGGTTTTAGGTTCATCAAAAAATCAGAAAACACAAACCCGTTATCTGCAGGATGCTTCTTATATGCGTCTGAAAAATCTGCAGGTGGGTTATACATTCCCTCAGACATGGACATCAAAAGCCGGTATCAGCAAATTGCGTATATATGTATCAGGAGAAAATATCTGGACAATCACTAAGCTGAAAGATGTAATGGATCCTGAAAGTGTTGGTATCGGTCAGCAGCATGGTACAACCTATCCTAATTCGGCAAGTTACTCATTTGGTTTAAGTGTAACCTTCTAAAAACAATAATATCAATGAAAACAACATATTCAAAAATACTGAAGAATCTTATTTTGGGAATTTCCCTGACTACGCTTACCGTAGGTTGTAACGATTATCTGGACATTACCCCTCCATCGAATATCTCACCCGAAGAATATCTGAAAACTTCAGATCAGTTGGGAGCCTATATTACTAAGTATTATGCCGATTACAACAACTATAATAAAGATAGCGACGATAAAGGCGGACAATTACCCAGCCATTTGGGTAGTGGCGGCGAATCACCTTTCCGTGATGACACCAGCACTGATAATGAAACCAACAAAGGCGGATCGAGTAATCGTTTCCTTCCAGGCACAATGGATGGGTCGTGGAAAGTTGGTGCAAGCGGTGGCAAGTGGCATTTCTACAATATCTACGCACTGAATTTCTACCTGAACAATGTAGTGCCACGCTACGAAAAAGGCGAAATTTCGGGCACAGAATCGCATGTAAAGCATTACATCGGCGAAGGCTATTTCCTAAGAGCGCACGAATACTTCTTCCGCCTGCGCAAACTGGGTGACTTCCCTATCATTACCGAAGTTCAGCCCGATAATATGGCGGCATTGGTGGAAGTATCTAAAAGACGTCCGCGTAATGAGGTGGCCCGTTTCATTCTTGAAGATCTTGACAGAGCAATAGATTTACTTTCTGAAAATGCACCCGATGGTGGTAAAGTACGCATCACTAAAAAGGCTGCTCAGTTGCTGAAAGCTCGCGTGGCACTTTACGAAGGTACATGGGAAAGATATCATAAAGGCACTGCATTTGTGCCAAACGGTCCGGGATGGCCGGGGGCTACTAAGGATTATGGTCAAAACTATCAGTTCCCGAGTGGCAGCATCGATAATGAAATCGATTTCTTCCTGACACAAGCCATGGAAGCGGCAGCAGCTGTTGCAGATAATGTACAACTAGCCAATAATACAGGTGTAATTGCCGAAGGTTTTGGCTATACAGGCAATCCTTATTACGATATGTTTGCATCGACTGACCCGACAGGTGTTAACGAAGTGCTGATGGTTCGTATGTATAAAGATGGTGTACAGACACACTGGTGGAATCATTATCTGCCTGGTGGAGGTACAATTGGTTATACCAAGCAATTTGAAAAGAGCTTCCTGATGGCCAACGGTTTACCTATCTATGCCACTGGCAGTGGTTACGAAGGAGACGGGTTGGTAGGCAAAACTAAAGTAGGTCGCGATGGTCGCTGGAACTTGTTTATGAAAGCGCCTAACGAAGTACAGAAAGTAACAGGTACACCAGAGTTAACTTACTTTCCTAACTTCCCTAACCTGGAAAGTACCGATGGCAAAGTAGCTTCATCTACCGGATATATTCACGGTAAAGGTTATTCGCTGGATGCTTATCAGGGCTCTAACATGGGTAATGATGCGACAGCTTATGTCATCTTCCGTGCTACCGAAGCTTACCTGATTTATCTTGAGGCTTGCTATGTGAAGAATAATTCGCTCGATAGCAAAGCGCAGGATTACTGGAGACAAATTCGTCGCCGTGCCGGTGTTGACGAAGATTTCAATAAGACTATTGCGGCAACCAATATGGCTATCGAGGCAGAGACAGACTGGGGTGCTTATTCTCAGGGTGGTTTAATCGATGCGACTCTCTTCAATATCCGCCGCGAACGCCGTTGCGAATTTATTGGTGAAGGCCGCCGTATGGACGACTTGCTACGCTGGAGAGCTATGGATCAGCTCAATGGCTTCCAGATTGAAGGTTGTAAAATATGGGGAGAAGAAATGGCTGACTATTATGAAGGCAAAAACGGTTTATCACCAAAAGGACTCAGCGAATATCTTCGCCCATATCAGGTGACTGAAAATAATAATAACTACTATCAAGGCTTATTCTTCGCTCCGGCTCACTACCTTGACCCGATTGCAATCAATCATTTCATGGTAAGTTCGCCCGATGAACAAACGCCATCCGAATCTCCGATTTATCAGAATCCGGGATGGACACTTGAAAGTAATCAACCTTGTGATGTTACAGTGAAATAAGTGTTTTTTTAATTCATGCATTTTTTATAGCTTCTGGATTTCGAAAGGCTGTCTGATTGTTCAGATGGCCTTTCTTTTGGTTATTCAGATGTGATCGGTCTGATTGAGAATCCATAATATTTGCTATTCCACTGTCCGGGAGACAAACTAATTTGTCTTGGAATTGTATCGGAATTTTCAAATTGCATTGATAAAGAAATACCATAACTACTATCTTCATTTGTTCCCCAGTAATATCCTCTTTGGCCGGTTAAAGAAGCCGATGAGCCTACAGGAAGATAGCCTGCATATGGAAAGAAAACTGAAGCATAAGTATTAATATTATAAAATAATCCGCCACTGTAAGCCGTTGTAGTCGAACTTCCACCGATATAATAGGGACCAACTCCGTTTAATGTTACTGAAGTCAGAAGTAAGCGATCATAATATCCGTCAGCAATCATTCCACCTATATAATTGCCATTCTCTGCTGCATAATAGAAAGCACTGTATGAAGGTATCTCATAACCGGAAGGACATATATTGGCTATAGTATCTGTATCAACGCTTGTAGTCGAACTACTCGATGAGCTTGCGTAAACTGTAGCATCAGAACTCCATTGTTTTTTACCACCTCCAATTGATGGATAATCTACAAATTCATATATCCCGCTGGTCGATGATTCAGTTGAGCTGATATTATAAGTAGCAAACATATAATAACCACTAACCGTTGCAGGAGCTTCTCCCTGACGAAGAAATATCAGATGATTTTTCGACAAATCATCATATTCCACTAAAACAACGGCAAATCGCGGAGAAGAATTACTCGAAGAGAGTGTCGCATCAGATGCAAGTCCTATTCTGAAAGCAATATTACCAGTACCGGTTAACTCAGTTTCTGTACTTGTTAACTGTGCGATACTGGAATATATTAAACTACCCGGAGTAGAATTATAACTTGATGGAAGATAGTCAAGAAAAATGTCTGATGTATCCCACCCATCACCTACAGCATAAAGAGTTGCCCTCCAGTCACCATCATTATACATTCTGATGATCCGTTCACCAGTTTCATTGTATCGCCAATAGGCAGATACAAAACCATTTTCAATAATATTAATCGTAATATCCGATAAATCAGAAGTCAAATCAGCATAATATTCTATTTTATCACCTGCTTTCCATACTTGTCCTGAGATGTTATATCCTTTGCTCAATCCTGTATATGTCTTTATATCAATTGAGGCATTATCTCCGGTCGTTTGTGGAGGGAGCATTAAATAGCCATCAGCTGTAATAACAGATTGATAATTTGAATTCAGCGCTGAATCGTTCATCAAAGGATTGTAAGTTAGTGAAGAAGTATCATCCAATGTCCAGATAATGCTATCACTTGCGATATCATAAGTCATCGTTCCCGATGCAACAATATTCTGCATGTTAATCGCTACAATATAATCCTCGCTACCTTTAACCTTAAAACCAATACAAGCCAATGCATGCTTCATATTAATTGCTATGGCATCTTCAGTATATGCAGCATCGACAACCGGAACACTTATCATTAAATCAGGTTGATCTGAACATGAAGTAGGGGCAGTATAGGTAATTGTCAATCCACCGGTTGTTTCTGCCACACTTAATCCATTATCAGAAGATGCTTGCGGAGTATAGGCGAAAAAAGTCACATTGGCATCCGTAGCAGATGGCCAGTACATCACAGGTGAATATCCCCAATTGTCAGTACCGGTGTTGTAACCACTATTTGTCACTACCTGCTCATACATAAAATTAGGCTCTGACGTATCGCCTTTAGAAGACCAGTTGTTAGTCGTACCATTACCTGTATAATAACCATAAACAATAAATTCAGAAAGTGAATTCGATGATGAAACAGGCAAGCCTCTTGAAACTGCAGAGTTTGAGAATGTTGACGAAAACCTTACTTCACGATTTTCATGCAATGGAACAAAATCGTCTGATATCCGACATGTTGTAAATAACATTAATAATAAAAGTTGCACCAATACAAATTGCGTTTTCATAAGAATTAAAAAAATAAATAGTTTAGCAAATAAGGCTGATAAATATTAACTCATAAATCAAACATAGAGATATATTAAATGTTCTATTAAAATTAACAACGATTATAACAAAACGTATCTTAAAACCGAATTGTCACAATTGGTATATACCTAAATATAAGCACAATACAACATATACGATACTAATATGTAAATATACTTCCGCAATTTTAATTTGTATTTCAACATCTATACACACCATCCTTTAGTATTAAAAATCTATCTGAGGGACCCCTTTCAAACTTCAATGTAATGTTTAGTATATCCATGATTGTATGTCTATTAGCAGCAATTGTTAAGAATATTAATTGCAGCAAAGAATTATATGTTTTCGATGTAGGAGATTGTATTAATTTCCAATGGTTTACATGAAATTATTCTAATACATCCAATTATTCGTATTTCCTTTTGCACAGTTAATTCATTTACCTTACCTTGTCAGACAATTTAAAACAAAACCATTCTACGCCCTATATATCAAGATATCAATACAGATGAACACACTTTCATTTCACTCCATATTCAGAACATGCATTGTTTTATTATTCCTCCTTAATACTTCTCAGATTTTTGGAAAAGCCAACGCTAAAATATCAGAATTTTATCCTTACGTAAATATTACTTCTATTACCGAAGATAATGCCGGGCATATATGGATCAGTACTTTAGGCGATGGTTTATTTAAATATGACGGTGAAAACTATATCCATTTCTTTACTGGTGAGGAAGCAAATAACATTAATTCGGCTACAGTGAACTGCCTGCTTAATGACTCTTCGGGAAATCTGTGGATAGGTACCCAAATGGGAATAAACCGATATAATCCTGAATCAAATGATTTTGATTCATTTGCCATCAATGATAACTGGAATTATATTGTCGATATGTTTGAAGGCAAAAACGGTGAAGTATTTGCAACGACCAGACGTGGCCTGTTTCTGCTGGATGCCTTTACTAAAATATTCAATAAGGTCATTTCATTCGAGAATACGAATACACCTAAAGTCTACAATGATAAGAATCATAATCTCTGGATAGTAAACGATTACTCGGTACATCAATATGATAACAATTATCAGCCTGTAGCATCTTACCAGTCTGCGATACCCGTCATACAGTCTGTCTTCGATGACCAGAATTATATTTATATCATTTCTGATTCGAAGATGATAAGATTCAGTATTAAAGAGAAGGCTTTTACCGCTTTGCCTGCCAGTTTATCAGGCATAAATGTGAAACAAATCTTATATGCGTCGAAAACAGATGATGAGACCATTGCTTTTATAACGCCACAGGTCCATTATTTCTATAACTTTAAAGATGATATACTGATAACCGATCTGGATGAAGATTATCAATATAACCCTGTTGCTAAACCACTTCATAGCAAATGTATCTTTAAAGACAGTCATCAGTATATCTGGTTAGGTACAAATTATAAAGGCTTCATTAAACTGATGCCTAATCAGAAAAACAATAATCCTTACTTCAATCTTTCGGAATATATCAATGGAAAGTATATAAAAGATTTGTCAATGGCCGGTAAAATCATTTATGCATTGATTGATGATATAAACCTGATGATTTATGATATTGATAGTAAAGAGCTTAATGTTTGGGATGTACAGAAGCTGACAAATAAATCGATCAACGAAAACCGGTATTATACATTAAAAGTTTTCCCCGAACACAACAAAATCCTGATTTCCATAGACAATACCGTTTACGAATTTTCAATCGATAGAAACGCTGAACCGGTGTTATCTAAAACGTATAACGGGAATTTTGTTTCGGGCTATATGTTTGCTTCCATCGATCATAAAGGAGGGATCTGGGCAGGTGGAATGAATCCTATATTGCAGTATGCTCCGTCTGAAACAGAAGGTAAAGACATCAATCCGTTTATCGACTTCGATACAAATCCTGGTACTACGCAAGTGCATGTGTCGAATGTGGTTACCCTAAAAAATGGTCATATCGCAGTGGCTTATACCGATATCGGGCTGGTGATTATCGATCCGGAAACAAAACAGTATAAGAAGGTGACTTTATCTGATAAATACAATCAGATGTACATAAAGACTATCTGCGAGGATAGTGATAATAAGCTATGGATTGGTACATCGGATATTGGTTTGTTTTCATACGATCCTGAAACTGAAGAGATTGTTTATTTCGATGAATTCAGCGGGAAGGCTGTCGGATATATCATTAAACGCAATGATGATATGTTGTTTATTATCAATTCGATACTATATAAATACAATAATAAAGATCAGGAATTCACCACTATCTGGTCGAATCAAAACAATGCGGCGGGACAATCGTCGCAAATTGGTTTATTGCCCGATAACATGGGGTTGGTCGAGATCAACAGGAAAATCAAGATTATAGATTTCTCACTGAACGACTCTGTTATCACGAAGAATGAATTCGGACTTATCGTTGCTGATAACAATAATAATGTATTGGACATCAAAGAATGGGATGATATAAAAGAGAATAAATCGAAGGTTACATTAAAGACAAGCCAGAATAATCTGAATCTTTATATCTCGGACATCGATTTTGATGATAACAAACTAACCAGTTATCAGTACAAGATGAAAGATCTGACTAACGGTTGGAAAGATTTGCACAGCTCTAACATTCCGTTATACAATCTGCCTTATGGTAAAAACAAGTTGCTGATCAGAGCCAAGACGTTTAAAGGAGCATCTGCTCCGGTAGATTTCATCATCTATATAAAATATCCATGGTATTTATCACCACTGTTCAAGACGATTTATATCCTTATTCTTATTGCGGTTTGCTGGATCATTTTGCGACTGGTAAAAGAAAAGAATCGCAAGAAGATCGAGGTGGAAATGGCTTTGCGCGAAAAGCAATTGCAGGAAAACATGAATAAAAGCAACATGGATTTCTTTGCTAATATGTCGCACGAGTTCAGAACTCCGCTTACCATTATTTCGGGGGCTGCAAAACTGATTTGCAATGATAACTTGATGGCGGATAAGCATCATCTGCCATTAATTCTGCAACGAAACGCCGACCGAATGTTAAGAATGATCGGACAACTAATGGATTTCAACAAGACAGATCATCAGAAATTATCGCTTTCGGTATCTTTTATCAATGTCGATAAACTGATTGAGGAAATTGCTGATATCTTTTTTATCGGTGCCCGCGAAAAAGGAATTGAAATTCTTTTCATGAAAGATGAGGAACCGATTGACACCTGGATCGACATCGATATTCTTGAAAAAATCATGTATAACATCTTGTCTAATGCACTAAAATTTACGAATGCAGGAGGCAAAATTATCATTGAAAGAAAGATTGAAACCAAATATGATATTATTAGTGAGTTTGGTCTTCCAGAATCGGCTGTCATTTATAAAAGATATATCACCATATCTGTAGCTGATACCGGAACGGGAATTCCGGAAGATAAACAGGAGATGATCTTCGAAAGATTTACGCAGTTAAATCCGGTAAGCAAGATTGGAGGTACAGGTATCGGACTCTATTTCTCGAAGTTGCTGACCGAGACGCATCATGGTTTTATTAAAGCATCGAACAAGATGGATGAGAAAGAATCCGGCAAAATCGCAGGAGCAGTCCTCACCTTTGCTCTCCCACTGGATGAAGAGGCTTATAAAGACGAGAAGAATCCCGAGATGTTGGATGGAAATAAAGAACTTACGCTAAAACCGCAGAGCGAAACTAACACGGCTGAAGTAGCATATGCAGAGAATACACCAAAGATACTTTTGATTGATGATGACTATGAGATCATTTGCTATCTTAAATCTGTCCTCGCCAAAGATTATCAGATTGTGTCTGCTTTTGATGCACAATCGGGCTATGATTGTATGGAAGAGGAACAACCAGACATCATCATCTCTGATATCATGATGAATGGCATGAATGGACTTGAGCTTTGCGATAAGGTGAAAAGCAATATTTCTTTCTGCCATATTCCGCTGATTCTGTTAACCGCCAAATCGACTGTGAATGACCAGATCGAAGGTTTGGTTACCGGTGCCGATGCTTATATCGTTAAACCTTTTGATCCCGACTATCTGATTGCGGCTATTAAATCGTTGTTGCAAAACCGCGAGAATATGCGTCGACTGTTTTCTGAATCGACGATCGTCAAAGAGGAACAAACAGAAAAAATGTCGGAAATAGATAAGGAGTTGATGGAAGAATTCTACAATCTGATGGAGTCAGAGTTGAGTAATCCTGAGATCAACATTATAAAAATATCACAACAACTAAATATCAGTCGTACGAAGTTATATTATAAAATCAAGGCGCTTACCGGGAAGACTCCTAACGATTTCTTCAAAATCTATAAACTCAATCGCTCGGTGGATTTATTGAAAGAAAACAAATATAAAATATCGGTTATTGCAGATATGGTAGGCTTCAACTCACCTTCGCATTTTACATCTTCATTCAAAAAGCATTTTGGTGTATTACCAAGTAAATATTTCGATTAGCCTTCGCACAGTCGCAATATCATGAGCTAAAGGTACTATTTGCGTGGTTTTGAACAGATGTGCTTTTATTTTAAACATATCTGACAGAGTAATTCTGCATTACTAATTTTATTTGCAAAAGAATATAATATCAACTTTTACACGAATAAATTATGAGAAACACATCTTCCAAACCCAAAGAAAGACTTGAAGTCGTGGATGCCTTAAGAGGGTTTGCCGTATTTGCCATTTTGATGGTGCACTGCATGGAGCATTTCATGTATTTTGTTTTCCCGGATGAAAAGGTTAATTGGTTAAATATTTTAGACAGCGGAGTACATGACACAATCTTTACGCTCTTTGCCGGAAAGGCCTATGCTATTTTTGCCTTGTTATTTGGATTGACTTTTTTCATTCAGCAGAATAATCAGCTAAAAGCCGGAAAAGATTTCGGACACAGATTTTTATGGCGATTGATTTTATTAATTGTTTTCTCGGAAATTAATGCCATGGTCTATCCGGGAGGCGATGTACTGATGCTGTTTGTTGTGATGGGTCTTATTTTATTTTTAACGCGCAACTGGTCGACAAAATATATATTTATCCTTGCCATCATTTTTCTGCTTCAACCTTATGAGTGGATGAATTTGCTACTTGGCAAATCGCTTTATCCACAGTTAAATGGTGAACTATACCAGGAAATAAAGAATGTTGCGCAGTATGGAACGAACTCTGACTTTCTGCTTACCAATTTATGGACCGGCCAAAAGGCTTCATTACTTTGGGCCTTAGAAAACGGACGTTTATTCCAGACTGGCGGTCTGTTTCTAATGGGTGTGGTTCTTGGCCGTCTGTCTATATTCAAAGAAACTGATAAGAATAAAGCCGTGTGGAGAAATGCACTGATAATCAGTGCCGTTTTATTTGCACCATTGTTACAGTTATCTAAACTTTATACAGGTAATTATGGCGGTGTTATTCTTGACATGTGGCAAAAACTTGCTTTTACAGTAGTTCTTGTCTCTTCCTTTGTACTATTATACTGGAATATCATTAACTTTAAACAATTTGTGAAACCACTCTTATGCTATGGGCGAATGAGTCTGACCAATTATTTAACACAATCTTATATTGGTGCGCTCATCTTTATGCCAATTGGGTTTAATATGGCACCATACCTGGGCAGTACAGCAAGTCTTTTTGTAGGATTATGTATCTTTTTGATACAGGTTGTGTTTAGCAACTGGTGGCTCGGCATTTACAGATTTGGACCGCTCGAAGCTATCTGGCATAAGTGGACATGGATAAGAAGCGGAAAACAATTCTCTTTCAAACTAAATGCAAGAAAAATTTAAACTGCTCATTATTAAACACTATTAATATCCTAATTATCTATTTACTAATACTTTTAAGTTATATGAAAAAGACCCTCTTACTGCTGTTTATCCTGATAACAGGACAAAACATTTATGCTCAGTTCCCTTATGGCGGTCCGCAAAGCAAAGTTGTTACTGATTCTATTTTTAGTAATAATCTGGATGCTTATCGCGGTTACAATATATTTTTGCCTAAAAGCTATGACGTAGATACAGATAAGAAATACCCTGTACTTTATTTATTACATGGCATGGGTGGCAATCATCTGAATTGGGAAAATGACGGACATGTCAAAGATGTGATGGATCAATTGGTTGCATCAGGAGAAGCTTGCGAGATGATTATTGTCATGCCGAATGCGGGCGGCAATGTTGCCGAAGGTCACTGGAATGGCTATTTCAACATGCCGGGATGGAATTATGAGGATTTCTTTTATAAGGAATTCATGCCATATATTGAAAGCAATTATCGTATAATTGGCGATAAAAAGCACAGAGGCATAGCCGGGTTATCTATGGGAGGCGGAGGTGCTACAAGCTATGCGCAAAAATATTCTGATAAATATAATGCCGTCTATGCGATGAGTGCACTGATGTCTATTCCTCTGGGAAATATGGTTGTTAGCGATAACCCTGAAGATAAATTCGCCATTCTTACTAAATCTGTAATCGATAATAGTTGCATCGATTATATTATCAATGCCGATGAGAATGAAAAGAATAATCTGCGTTCTGTTTCATGGATGGTAGATTGTGGAGATGATGACTTTCTTCTTGACAGGAATATCGAATTTGTACAAGCGATGCACAGCGCACAAATACCATGTGAATTCAGTGTCCGTGATGGTGGACATACAATGGAGTACTGGAGAGAATCTCTATATAAATGCCTGCCATATATGACCCGGAATTTCTCATCAGTTGTATATTAATCTTCTTAATAAAGAAAATCTATAAATTACCCCATACTATTAGTAACTTTATTAAAAGGATGGAATAATTGCAGGCTATGCTTTTAGAAAATGTACTAAAAGCATAGCCTGTTTTTCATTAGGTTTACTACAATAAAAAGCCCTGCTCCGGTAAAGGAACAGGGCCATCAGAAGACAGATTCTTATTATTGAAAAAAGAGAATTAATCGATAACAATGCGGTGTTTTACCGGTTCCATCACGAAAGTAAAATCATAATCGCCATAAGGCAACTGATACTCTGGCAATGGTACAGCACCCCAGCTGTTGACACAGCCAAGTCCCATTTGAGCTTTGTCGATAATCAGATTGGTCAGATCGGCTTTCGCTACCTCGGGCGAGTGACTTTGTCCTTTCTCCACTCCATCATCGAGTGAATCGATTGTATAGTTCAGAGCCGATGCCGAGAATGGAGCAGCGGCAGTGATGCGCAAACCGTTTCCGGCAGTGTTGAGTTGCTCCCACCAGCGAACATCAGTCTTAGTACCAGTTTCCTGCGGACGAATATAGGGATAGAATTGATCGGCTACAGTCTGATTGTATACACCAATAAATTCTGAACTGTGGCGGTCGCTATAATTTTCACCGGGACCACGTCCGTAGTAAGTGATTTGGTCATAAGTCTGAGGCATAGCAACCTGCATACCGAAACGGAACATTCCGGGAACATCAGTTCCCTGAGTAGCAAGCATCGACTGGTTTACCTGCACATCGCCAACATTGTTGATGGTGTAAGTCAGATTAAGTTTAGCCGATACTTCGGGCATATCGTAAGCTGCACTTACAACCACCAGATTGTTCTCAGTTTTAGAAGTCAAAGAAGTTAACTTCAACTCAGGATTCTTCCAAACCGCATATTTTTTCTGAAGCTGTGCGCCATAATCGTTATCGGTCGGAGCACGCCAGAAGTTAGGTGTCAACGCTTCACCCGGTTTGATATATTGCATTCCGGCTACATCATATACCGACATAAAGCCATTCTGTTTATTGAATTCGATGGTGAAATTCTGTCCGTCTACTACCAGATACTTCTTTTCATTATCGCGAACCTGTGGTGCAGATACCGCACGATTGCTTTGTGCTTTTGCAGCGAACTGTGCAGGAGCGGCAGAAGTATTCATCGCAAATTGTTGTTTAGCTACCGTGTAGTTGGCAGGTAGCAATCCATCAGCTTGCTTCAGTTTATAATAAACGTTGAGGAAAGTTTCGCCATTCGAAGTATCTGCAACAACCGGAATAGTCACGATAGCCTCTTGCTGTGGCTCAACCTGCAGATTATTAATTGTTCCTGTAGCTCCCGGTTTACCATTAGTAACATAGACCCATTCCATATAGTAATCGTCCAGATTACGGAAGAAGTTCTCGTTCAATACCGAAAGCTGACCTTTAGTAAGATCGACCGGAGTAGTCCAGATATTCTGATAGTAGTAAGCAGCTTCGTTGGCATGCGGATTAGGCACACGGTCAGGACTGATCAACCCATTATTACAGAAAGTATTGTCCGAGCCATCGTAACGGTTAAAGTCACCACCATATGCATAGATTTCAACGCCATTCTTACCAGTCCAGCGAACAGACTGATCGACGAAATCCCAGATAAAACCACCTTGAAGATTAGGGTATTCGCGTATCAGATCCCAATATTCTTTCAGACCACCAACAGAGTTACCCATAGCATGAGCATATTCACACTGAATCAGAGGCTTGATAGCGTTTTTATCCTGTCCATACTTTTTCATGTAATCATAATCGACATACATCGGGCAAAGTACATCGGTAAACTCGTTGCCATGTGCCTGTTCGTATTGCACAACACGGCTTGGATCTTCGTTCTTAATCCAGTTATAGCAAGCCTCGAAATTAGGGCCGAAACCCGCCTCATTACCCAACGACCAGAAAATGATGCTCGGATGATTGAAGCTACGCTGAATGTTGCGTTGATTTCGTTCCATGTGCGCTTTGGCATAGGCAGGATTTTTAGCCAGGGTTTTCTCACCGTATCCCATACCATGAGACTCCACGTTTGCTTCGGCAACGACATAGATACCATATTCATCGCAAAGATCATACCATTGGTTATCGTTTGGATAGTGGCAGGTACGAACTGCATTGATGTTCAGTTTCTTCATGGTCTGAATGTCCTGAATCATACGCTCGCGTGAAACTACGTACCCCCCATCAGGATCGAGTTCGTGACGGTTTGCACCTTTCATCAATACCGGCTGGCCATTGACAAGAATCTGTGCACCTCGCTGTTCGATCTTACGGAAACCTACTTTCACGGGAATCACCTCATCACTTCCATTTAAAGAAGCGTATAATGTATATAAATATGGAGTCTCGGCTGTCCACTTATTGGGATTGTTTACCGGAATAGTAGCCACAACTTTGCCTGAACCTTTCGCTGTGGCAGTTCCTACGGTTTTGCCTTGTGCATCGACCAGTTTCAGATCGGCATTACCATTGCCTTTAATCTGCAGCTCAACATCAAGTTTGCCGTCTTTATAAGCCTCATCTAAATCGGGAGTAACACGGATGTCTTCAATACGTTTCTTATCGCGGGCATACAGATAGCTATCGCGTGCAATACCACCAAAACGGAAGAAATCCTGATCTTCCAGATAGGTACCATCGCACCAGCGGAATACCTGAAAGGCTATGAGATTCTCCTGTCCGGGTTTGAGGTAAGGTGTCAAGTCGAATTCGGCTTCGAGCTTGCTGTCTTCACTATAACCCACGAACTTACCATTTACCCATAGATAGATGTTAGAAGTCGCCGAACCGAAGTGAGCGATGATATCTTTTCCTTTCCATGAAGCAGGAATGGTAAAGTTCTGACGATATGAACCTACATTATTATTTTCTACCGGCACTTCGGGTGGATTTGATTTGAACTGATTCTTCCACGCATATCCGATATTCACATAGATTGGATCTCCGTAGCCATTGAGTTCCCACATACCGGGAACGGGCATTTCGGCCCAACTGCTATCGTTATAGCCCACCTTCCAGAAGTCGAGCGGACGCATATCGGAATTTTTTACCCAGTTGAACTTCCACAAACCATTGAGCGACATATAGTTCGCTGAGTTTTGTTTCTGTCCTGATTGGGCTAAGCCACTATTTTCGTATGCAAAGTAGTTTGTGTGCATCGGGGCACGGTTTACCGCATTGACCTGCGGATTTTTCCATTCATCAGATTGTGCGCCTGCCGTTAAAGAAAAGGCAGTCAGCAGTCCGACTAATAAGTGTTGTTTCATAAGGGTTAATTGATTTATTGTTTAGCAATATTAGATACATATAATAAGGTTCAGTCACTTAAGACCTGATTAATAATTGAAATTGCCCGGCTTGATATACACACGATAATCTTTAATCATACCCGGATAGCCTTTTTCGGCTCTTGGCAGATAACGGAAACCGGTAATCGTTTCGTTTTTATCCAGATCGATGACTAACTGATGTGGATAAGGAACATTATCTACCGTCATCCAGAAGGTAGATTCCTGGAGATCGAATATCTTATCGGCTGTGCGATTGCCGCTGCGTGTCTCTTCGCTATCGGCATAGCGAATCTTCCAGTGTTCGCGTGAAACAGGCTGACCATCGGCACCAAGGACTTCAAACTCGGCAATAGCGGCAATGTTGTCTTCGGCTTGTGGAGTGAGTGCTTCGAGACAAAAGAACTGCCCTTTTACCGGTGCGGCAAATTTTACTTCCTGCCAGCCATTGCCAGGTATAAAGGCCGATTCGATGACAGGCGTTTCGCCATTGAGGTTTAGTTTCTCGCCATCAGCACGATGTGTTTTTGGTGCATCCACTCTGAGCTGATCAAGGATAGGCTGCGTGATGCCACTGATGGTAGCCGATTGCGGACCTTTCAAATCGAGAACGATGATTTCATTATCGCCTTCATTTAGCCAGCAACCAGGAACATAAAGGGTTTGTTGCGGACCGATTTCCCAGAAGCGACCCATAGCGCGGCCATTTACCCACACCAATCCTTTACCCCATGAACTCATATCGAGGAAGGTATCACCGGTTTTGTTTAGCGTGAAATTTGCTTTATAATAAGCCGGCATAGTTTGTGCACCGGCAGGTTGGTAATTCATCGATTGTGCAAAAGCATAATCCACCGGGAAAGAATAGACTTCCCAGTTCTTTAGTGATTTTTCCTTACCATCTTTCAGTACAAGCGATACATCTTCTGTAATACCTTTACGATCGTGAATAGATTTATCGAAGTTTACACGTCCCATGGCCTCAACAAGAATATCAAGCGTAGTTCCCTTTGCTAGTTGTGGGAGTACGGTTTCGAACTCACCTTTGCGACGGTCGAGTGTAGCAATGAGATTGCCGTTTGCAAAAATCTGCGCCCAGTCGTGTACTTCTGTTATCTTCATAATTGTACCTGCTGCAACATTGGCAGGCAAAGTGGTACGATATAAGATGCTTCCCCAACCCTGATCGAAACGTTCCATCGATTTGATGTCTTTTGAGTGATGGGGAGTTGGGAGATTAGTAAACAATGGTGCAGCCTGAGTAAAACTGATCGCCGGTATTTCGATGACCGGATAAGCGGCAGGAACTTCTGGTAATGTTGTTCCTTCAGGTAAATAGTTGCTCAGCATATCGCGCAATAAGAAATATTTATCGGTAGTCCAGCCCGCTTCACTGATGGGTGCATCGTAATCGTAAGAGCTGCACATGGCAGAATAGGCAGGATTGTTTGCACCTCCCCAGTGACCGAAAGTGGTACCACCATGCGTCATATACAGACTGAAAGAGATGTTGCGGTCGAGCATATCGCGCATACCATCGACCATATCTTTGGCAGGACGAGTCTCGTGCTTTCTTCCCCAGTGGTCAAACCATCCGCTCCAGAATTCACTGCACATCAGCGGTGTTTCGGGGCGGAGTTGTTGTAGCTTTTCAAACTGCTGATCGATATTTGCACCGGTACCGAAGTTTACGGTCCACAACAAATCATCAAGTGCATTGTTGGTGAAATTGCTGCTCCAGTCGCATTGAAACAGAGGAACATCAGTAAAACCAGCCTCTTTTACGATATCTCTGATGGCAGCAATGTATGGTTTATCGGTTCCGTAAGAACCAAATTCATTCTCTACCTGCACCATGATGATGTTACCCCCGTTGGTAATTTGCAGCGGTGCCAGTTGCTTGCCCACTTCGTTCATAAAGATTTTCACGCGTTCCATATAATAAGGATCGAGTGAGCGGAGTGCTACATCTTCTTTTTTTAGTAACCACCAGGGCAGTCCGCCCATTTCCCATTCGGCACATACATAAGGGCCGGGGCGTACGATGACTTCCATGCCTTGCTTTTGTGCTTCACGGCAGAATTCGGCGATGTCATTCTGACCGGTAAAATCGAATACGCCGGGCTCTTGTTCGTGTATATTCCAGAAGATGTACATACAGATGGCGTTCATGCCAAGTGCCTTACACATGGCGATGCGGTGTGCCCAGTATTCGCGGGGAATGCGGGTATAGTGTAATTCTGCAGCCTTAATAATGGTAGGTTCGTCGTTAAGTAGAAAGGTATTTTTGCCAACCTTAAAGGTACCCGGATTCTGGGCAGTGCTAAATGATGAAAAGGTAAAAAGTACAAGCAAAGAGATAAGGAGTTTGTTTTTCATGATCAGAGTTAAATAGTTATTTGACAAAAATAGTTTTTACGCCAGATATACAACTCTAATTATGACTCAAAAATAGTCCGATTATAAATAAAAAGTGTAGAAATTACCATTATAAGACATAAAAAAAGCCCACCCGCGATATTTCTATTCTGGATGGGCTAACCTAATAAACGAGAAGGTGTGTCTGGTCTATCGGTTTATTTCTTTACATTAAATGTCTGTTTCAGCAAATCATCGTCGGCAGATGAAGATCCAACCATAACGATAAATTCTCCCGGTTCTACGCACCACTGCATGTTCTTGTCGTAGAATGCCAGCTTATCAGGGGTGATGTCGAAAGTCACTTCCTGAGATTCACCCGGCTTAAGTGTGATGCGTGCAAAGTCTTTCAGTTCTTTCACAGGACGTGTTGCACTGCTGAACTTATCACGGATGTATAACTGAACGATTTCAGTTCCTTCACGATCGCCTGTATTGGTCAGTTTCACGGTAGCCTTTACCGAACCATCTTGAGCAATCTCCTGTGCAGAGAGTTTCAGGTCTTCGTATTTATAAGTCGTATAAGACAAACCATAACCGAACGGATAAAGCGGCGTGCTTGGCTTATTGTCCACATACGGATGGAAGTACATCGACGGCTTGTGATTATAAATCATCTGCAACTGTCCAACGCTGTGAGGGATAGTTACCGCCAGTTTCGCCGATGGATTTACCTCTCCGTAAAGAATCTCTGCAATGGCCTGACCACCATACATACCCGGTGCCCATGCTTCGATAATAGCAGGCAGATTTTCGGCAGCCCACTCTACGCCCAACGGACGACCATTGATCAGAATCAGAATAGTTGGTTTGCCCGATGCATAAATCTTCTCGATCAGTTCGTTTTGCAAACCTACCAGGTTGATGTCTGAACGGTCTGTATCTTCACCATCAGTACGTTCATCCCAACGGAAGCGCATCATATATTCGCCGGCAACAACAATGTTCAGGTCGGCTTCTTTAGCTTTTTTTGCAGCCAGTGCCACTTGCGCAGGATCCATGTTGCGTGGGTCCCATCCCTGATCTACAAAGTCAAACTGAGTGTCAGGAGAAATCTGACGCAAACCTTCGAGAATAGTCGTCACATCTTCGGGTTCGCCCGGCGCACTCCAGTCGCCAAGGATATTATGATCATCGGCATTAATACCGGTTACCATTACTTTTTTGTATTTTGATGCATTGAGCGGCAATACACCTTCGTTTTTCAACAACACCACACCTTTGCGGGCAGCTTCGAGAGCAGTCTGTCTGTGCTCATCACACAAACGGATGGTCATGCTCTGATCTTTGTCTACAAACGGATTCTCGAACAATCCCAAACGGAACTTCACATATAGAATGCGGCGTACTGATTCATCGATACGAGATACCGGAATACGGCCTTCTTTTACCAGTTCAGTAACATATTCGTTCCAGTAGATGCCGTGCATGTGCATATCCATACCTGCCATAATCGACTGATAGAATGCCTCTTTCAGGTTTTCGGCCGTAGCGTGCAGGTCGTGAATGTGCTCAATATCCATCCAGTCGCTTACCACAAAACCTTTGAATTTCCATTCATCGCGAAGTACATCAGTAATCAACCATTTATCTTCGTGACAAGGAATACCATTCAGTTCGTTGTGTGCTGTCATCAGTGACATAGCGCCAGCCTCAACTCCCGCTTTGAATGGTGGGAAGAATACTTCACGCAGTGTACGCACTGAGATATCTGTTGGCGAACCGTTTGTACCGTTAATTGGCTGACTACCTCCCACAAAGTGTTTGATACAAGCCAGTACATCTTCTGGTCCGTCAAATTGTCCCTGATATCCTTTTACAGACTCAACACCCATGAGTGTCACCAGATAAGGATCTTCTCCGAAAGTCTCACCTACACGACCCCAGCGAGGATCACGTGCCACTTCAACATTCGGGTTGAACGTCCACTGCATATTCATGGCACGCATTTCGCGAGCCGTCTGTCGGGCGATGGTATAAGCCATAGCCGTATCGAAAGAACAAGCCAGATTAATGCTTGTCGGATATATCGTATTATCGGGAGCATAAGCATTCCCGTGAATGGCATCGATACCAAAGATGATAGGAATCTGAAGTCGGCTCTTCATAGCCAGACTTTGCAGATAATTGGCCTCATCAAGCGTCATTACATGCAGGAATGATCCTACTTTTCCCTCTTCTGTCCAGCGTTCGATATCTTTTTCATCGAAGCCCGGATAGAAGGCATTCGCCGTATTTGTTTTCAGCTCATCGGCTGTCATCGTAGCACTATTGGCTTTGATATGTTCTACCCCTACAAACTGGTTCATCTGACCCACCTTTTCTTCGATAGTCATTCTACTCAGCAAATCGTCAATACGCTTTTCGATTGGTGCCGAAGGATCTTTGTAGATCTCTTTTTTATCGTGTGAGCAACTGCAGGTAATTACACCAGCCATAAGACATAAAAAAATGTTTCGCATAGTTATTTATGATTAGTTTTATGACTACAAAATTAGCCTAAACTACATAAACAGATAGCAACATATCGTTACAATTCACTGAATAAGAGGTATTGATTAGGGTATTGAATGTTAACAGTAAGGTATATATTCGTAAATACCATTATTTTCAATGAACCTCTCAGCATACCAGTATCATGCCTCAAAGATAGTGTAGCAATTACACATATAATAACAAACACACATGTATTTAAATTAAAATTTTATGCAAACGTTACAGTAAATTAAAACAAAACTCCTACAGAAGAATTACATTAAGTCCTGATCACAGATTTTGTACAGCAGTATTTAAGTCATTATATATGGTTCATTCTTTTAAAGTAAGAAGATATTGAAATCGCATTTCTTTAATTGATAACGGACCAGATACAATGAATCTTTTATCGAATCAAGGATCTGTTGAGTACTTGTTGGGTACTTCCCGTGTATCCCTTTCCCGGCAAGCTATAACCAGCCTGTCAGCAAGCGCTTCTCAGCTCGCTGGCCATAGCTTGCTGGCAGACTGAGTAGCGCTTGCCGGCAAACCACAGAATAGAGGTATGGAAATCAAACAAAAGGAAGCAACATCTTGTTAAAAAGTATATAACAAAAAGCACTCTTTTACTATCTTTGCAGTAATACGAACTAAATATATTGGACTTATGGTACAACCCTCTGTGAAGGCTACTCACGAAAACATAAAGAAAGCTTTGAAGCACATCAGGATATACGAATTTATCCTCCGGAGTTTAAAATCAAAAATCTTCCTCTATACGGTTCTGTTTTTTATCGTTATTTCGATAGCGGCAGTTATCCTCTCTTCTTTTAAAGAGTCGGAGGACTATAAAAGCGCCTTGTTTGCGATAATCTATTTCTCGGCCATTGTTTTCACAATAGAATATTTCCTGAGAATTATTGCTGCACCCGCCTCGCACCCCAACATGAAACCCTATAAGGCCAGGCTGCACTATATCTTCTCATTCTATGGTTTTGTCGATTTCATTGCGATGCTGCCATTCCTGCTGGTATATATGCTATGGAATACAGAGGTGGCGCATCTCATTATTCTGCCTTATATCTTTATTGTATTTAAACTCATTCGTTACTCAAAGTCGTTTCAACTCATCGGACGTGTACTCTATCAGGTGCGCGGAGAGCTGATTGCCTCGTATACTGCCTGCTTTATCCTGATCTGTTTCTCGGCCATTCTGATGTATTATGTAGAACATAAGGCACAGCCGGAAGCTTTCTCGAACATTGGTGACGGACTCTGGTACTCTATCGTGACATTTACCACGGTGGGCTATGGCGACCTGACGCCTATCACACCGATAGGCCGCATTCTGAGTAGTATCATCAGTTTAATCGGTATTTCGATGATTGCCCTGCCCACCGGTATCGTGAGTTCGGCGTTTATGGACGAAATGCAGAAGAAGAAAGCAAGAGAGCAGAAGGCTATGGCAAATGCTGCAAATGCAAACGATGATAGCGATAATGACGATGATTCTGACAAAAACGAAGATAGTTAATTCGACTATAGCGATATAATTCATTACATTTGCAGCTATAAATCTCGTTTTGTTTATTCAGTTATGATCTACTCATTTATACCTCCTGCCCGCTTAGAGGGCACGATACAACTTTCTGCATCAAAAAGCATCAGCAATCGTGCACTTATTCTTTATGCCTTATCGCATGGCACCATCGAACCGCGCAATCTTTCGGATTGTGACGATACGTGCGTGATGCTAAAAGCACTGACGGGAAAATCGGAGGAGATAGATATTATGGCGGCCGGTACAGCTATGCGCTTTCTCACGGCCTACCTGAGCACGCTGTCACAAACGCATACCATTACAGGCACTGAACGAATGAAACAACGCCCGATCAGTATTCTGGTAAATGCCTTGCGCGAACTGGGTGCCGATATCTCGTATCTTGAGAAAGAGGGATTTCCACCGCTGCGCATCAGTGGCAAACCATTGCCGGGAGGAAACATCACGCTAAACGGCGGAGTGAGCTCACAGTTTATATCGGCTTTGCTCATGATCGGACCGGTGATGCACTACGGACTTCGCCTGCAACTGACGGGTGAAATCATTTCGCGTCCATACATCGATCTTACACTGAAACTGATGCACGATTACGGTGCTGAAGCGGCATGGGTGGCACATGACACAATTGCCGTAACGCCGAAACGATACGAAAAAGAGGTGGATTTCTGTGTGGAGAGCGACTGGAGTGCGGCGTCTTACTGGTATGAACTGGCTGCGCTGGCACCTGAAGCTGATGTTACGCTGAAAGGGTTGTTCCACCATAGTTATCAGGGCGATAGCCGCGGGGCACGTTTGTTTGCGAAATTAGGTGTGGACAGCAAATATCACGGGGGTGATGTGATGTTGAGTAAATCGAGCACTTACACAGATCGGCTTGAAGAGGATTTTAGCGATATTCCTGATTTGGCACAGACCTTTGTAGTGACTTGCGCCTTGCTGAATATTCCTTTCCGCTTTACGGGATTGCAAACCCTGAAAATCAAAGAGACTGACCGTATTAATGCCCTGAAGTGCGAACTGCGCAAACTGGGCTATGTGCTGAAAGATGAAAAAAATAGTATTCTTTCGTGGGATGGTGAAAGATGTGAACCCGAAGAGGCACCAGTGATACAAACCTACGAGGATCATCGTATGGCTATGGCGTTTGCACCGGCTGTTTATCGTTTCCCGAATCTTCGCATTGCAGAACCTCAGGTGGTCAGTAAATCTTACCCTTCTTTCTGGAATCACCTGAAACAAGTGGGATTTAGCATCGAAAATATATACTAAGCAAAGGAGTTTCACGTTAAAATAGAAAACAGATATGATGTGGATATTCTTTGTTATTCTCGCAGTAACGGTTATTGTGGCCATGATTGCGGGAATTATTCGAAATAAAAAGATACAAAAACGCATTGAAAACGGCGAAATAGACAGCTATCCGGAGGTGAATGAAGTGGAAGCAGATTGCTGCGGACAACACTCTACCTGCGAAAAAGATAGTCTCCTGGCTGCCGTTAGCAAAGAGATAGAGTATTATGACGACGAAGAGCTGGATCGTTTCAGAGGCCGTGATGCCGCTGACTACACCAGCGAAGAGTGCGATGAGTTTCGTGATGTGTTTTATACCATGAAAGATGATGAGGTAGCCGGATGGGTGCGCAGTCTGCAATTGCGCAATATTGCTCTTCCTGATGCCATAAAAGATGAAGTCTTTCTGATTGTTGGTGAACGACGCATTCACCCGTAAACCCTGCCAATAAAATTATAAATGGATATTATAGACCTGTTACAATATACTTTTTTTCAACGTGCACTGCTGGGCAGTTTGCTGGCGAGTATTGCCTGCGGACTCATCGGGACTTATATCGTAACACGTCGTCTGGTTTTCATCAGCGGAGGTATTACCCATGCCTCGTTTGGCGGTATCGGTCTTGGACTCTATACCGGCTTCTCGCCTATCATATCGGCAGCTGTGTTTTCTGTCCTCTCTGCCTTCGGTGTGGAGTGGCTGAGCAAGCGGCGCGAAATGCGCGAGGATTCGGCCATTGCCGTATTCTGGACACTGGGTATGGCACTGGGTATCTTCTTTAGCTTCCTTGCCCCAGGTTTTACGCCCGATCTGTCGGCCTTCCTTTTCGGAAACATCCTGACCATATCTAAGTTCGATATATGGATGCTTGGCGTAGTAGCAGTGGTGTTGGCACTGTTCTTCATCTTCTTTATTCATCCCATCATCTATGTCGCTTTCGACCGTGAGTTTGCCCGTTCACAAGGCATTCCGGTGCAGGTTTTCGAATATGTACTCATGATGTTTATCGCCCTGACAATCGTGTCGTGCCTGCGCATGATCGGCATTGTACTGGCTATATCGCTACTGACGATTCCACAGATGACCGCCAATCTGTTTACACATAACTTCAAACGCATCATCTGGTTATCCATCGGCATTGGCTTTGCCTGCTGCATCGGCGGACTAATCATTTCTTATTTGGTGCAAGTACCTTCGGGTGCCTCAATTATCTTCTTTTCTATTCTAATTTACGCCCTATGCAAAATTACCATAGAGATTATCAGAAAAGTAAGAGGTTAACCGCCCGCAGCACGACTTTACTACGCCGGATGTTCTTCGGCGTTTCTCTGCTATTGGCTTTATTCATCCTGGCCGGATGTTCTACGAAAAAGAACACTAAAGGCAGTCGCTTTTATCAGGCCATGACTACCCGCTTCAACGTTTATTTCAATGGCGATGAGGCTTATAAAGCGGGAGTTTTGTCGATGGAGAAAAGCAACAAGGATAATTATATGGAGCTGATTCCGCTCTATCCCATCGGCAATCCGTCTAATGTAGGTGTGGCCAGCGGCGACTTCGACCGAGCCATTGAGAAGGCTCAAAAGGCTATTACGCTACACTCTATTAAGCGCAGGCCACAGCGCAAACCGGGCAAAAAGTATTCCAATTCATATAAAGAATGGCTGAAACGCAAAGAGTTTAACCCTTATCTGTATCATGCATGGTTGTTGCTGGGCAAAGCACAATTTCAGAAAGGCGATTTTCCGGAAGCCGCTGCTACGTTTTCTTATGTAGCACGTCTTTATTCTGTACAACCCAAAATTGCAGCCGAAGCCCGCATCTGGCTGGCTCGCTGCTATACCGAATCGGGTTGGTATTATGATGCCGAAGAGGTGTTGCAAAAGGTCAATAACGATAGCCTTCCGCCTCGCCTTGTCCCCGATTACTCCACGGCTTACGGCAATTATCTGTTGGGTAGCGAACGCTATCGGGAAGCTGTGCCTTACCTGATTTCTACCATCAAAAATGAAAAGAATAAACTACAGCGTGCCCGTGAGTATTATCTTTTAGGACAAGTTTACCAACTCCTTGATGAACCTGCAAATGCCTTTCAGGCTTATGGTAAGGTGATTCGTCAGAACCCACCGTATGCGCTGGAGTTAAATGCCCGTATCCGCCAGACGGAAGTGGCTGTTTACAATTCGGGCAAACAGACGGCTGCCATGAAAAAGATTACGGATAAGCTGAACCGTATGGCGCGTCAGGATAAGAATAGTCAGTATCTGGATCAGATTTACTACGCACTTGGGAATGTTTATATGGTAGCTGAGGATACTACGCAGGCAATAAAATCGTATAAAAAAGGGGTAGAGAAAAGCACACGTGGCGGCGTGGAAAAAGGCGTGCTGCAACTAACACTGGGTAATCTCTTCTGGCAAATGGGCGATTATGCCGGTGCACAGGAAGCGTATACAGGCGCTATCGGTCTGCTCGACAAATCGCACGAAGAGTATAAAGATATCACCAGCCGTTCGGTCATTCTCGATGAGCTGGTACCCTATGTACAGTCTGTTGAACTACAGGATAGTTTGCAACGACTTGCCGCTATGGATGAAGCATCGCGTATGATTGTGATCGATACGCTGATTGCGCGCGTGATACAGAAAGAAAAAGAAGAGGCTGAAGCAGCCCGGAGAGCGGAACGCGAGCAGGAACTGAATGACCTGATTGCCAACAATCCGAATGCAGGTCCGCAAAGCTCAAACAATACCCCGACTGTTTCGACAGGAGACAACTCATGGTATTTCTATAATCAGCAAACCATGACGCAGGGGAAATCGGATTTCCGCCGTGTGTGGGGTAATCGTAAACTGGAAGACAACTGGCGAAGAAAGAATAAAACGGTGGTTTCACTCGATGATTTTGAAACCGTAAACTACGATGAAGAAGAGGCTGTGACTGAAGGAGAAGGTGAAGCACTTGCCGAAGGAGGTGTGCCTGCTCCGGGTGAAGATGTAGTTGCCGAAGGAGGTGAAGACGAGGGTGAAATCGATGATAAGAATCCATTGTTCTACTTGCGACAAATACCGCTTACGCCCGAAGCGATGGAAGAATCGAATGCCATTCTGTCGGAGGCACTGTTCCACTCTGGTATGATCTTCAAAGATAAAATAGAGGATTATCCGCGTGCCGAACGTACATTCCTGCGCTTGTTCAACAACTTCCCGGAATATGCCGGACTGGATCAGGCTTATTATAACTACTATCTGATGATGGGACGATTGAACCGCATGGGTGAAGCAGAGATTACCAAAGCGACCCTGGCCGACAACTTCCCTGAAAGTAAATATACACTGATTGTTACCGATCCGGATTATGTATATAACTCTATTCATGGCAAGCGCCTGGAGGATTCGCTTTATGCAGCAACCTACAGGGCGTATCAGCAGGGCAATATGATGGAAGTGATTGCCAATGGAGAATATGCAGCACGCCGCTATCCGATGGGCACGCATCGTCCGAAATTCTTGTTCCTCGAAGCGATAGCCGCTCTGCAAATGGGCGACCAGCCACTGTTCATGAGCGAACTGAAGAGTCTGGTACAAAACTATCCGGAGAACGAAATTACTGATATCGCGGCACATATTCTGAAGGGAGTCCAGGAAGGCAGATTGCTTGTACCCGGAGCGGTATCTTTTGGAAACATCTGGGGAAAACGAAGCGCCGAACTGGGTGACGGAGAAGGTGCACTGGCGGCAGAAGACAGTCTGAGAACCTTCAGCGCAGAAAGAAATACGCCTTATCTCTTCATTTTGGCGTATGAAGATGGAAAGATTAACGAAAATCAGTTGCTTTACGAGATGGCGCGTTATAACTTTGCTTCGTTCCTTGTGAAAAACTTCGATCTGGATATCGAAAGAGATATGGGAATCGGCCGCTTTATCGTGAGCGACTTCAACAATATTGATGAGGCTTTGTACTACCGCAAACAGCTTTATGCGAATCCGCAGATGAACGAAAAGCTGGCCGGACTCAGGGCGATGGTGATCTCGAAAGAGAATTACGAGTTGCTGAACCGCCTCTTCAGTTTCGATGATTACGATAAGTTCTTCGAAGAAACATTCGGCGAAGCCGGAGCACATCCGCTAATCGAAGGTGTAGAGATTGATGGTAGCACCCTCGATGATCCTATTCTGAATCTGCCGAATGTGGAAGATGAGGACTGGACAGAGCCTGAAAACGAGGAAGATGTGATTGATGAAGATG
Source organism: uncultured Bacteroides sp. (assembly GCA_947074195.1). GTDB lineage: Bacteria > Bacteroidota > Bacteroidia > Bacteroidales > Bacteroidaceae > Bacteroides. The sequence continues at coordinate 2,302 of CAMTOS010000029.1, read as the reverse complement.
ACGGCAATTATTTTATATTCTAATAAACATCCTGAATAATGAGGAAAGACCGCTTACTTTGGGTAGATGATGAAATCGCTTTATTGCGCCCGCATGTCCTTTTTCTGCAAACGAAAGGATACGAAATAGACACAGTAACAAACGGTATGGATGCCATTGATATGTGTCGCGAAACGGCCTATGACCTGATATTCCTTGATGAGAATATGCCGGGAATCAGTGGCCTGGAGACATTGGCAAGAATTAAAGAATTCATGCCTAATGTACCTGTGGTAATGATTACCAAGAGTGAAGAGGAGAACATCATGGATATGGCGATCGGTAGCAAGATTGCTGATTACTTGATTAAACCGGTGAACCCGAATCAGATTTTACTTTCACTGAAGAAGAATCTGCATCGCAGCAACATTGTAACGGAGGTGACGCAGACCGCATATCAGCAGAACTTCGGTAAGATCGGGATGCAGATAAACGACTCGCTGACCACTGAGGATTGGATGGAGCTGTATCGTCGCCTGGTATATTGGGAGCTTGAACTCGAAGCAAGCGGCAGTCCGATGTCGGAGATGCTGACCATGCAGAAGAGCGAAGCGAACATTGCTTTCGGCAAGTTTGTGAAACGCAACTATCTGGACTGGATGCAGGCGATGAATCCGAAGAAGCCACAAGATGATCAGCGCCCTATGATGAGTCCCGATATCATGAAACGCACCGTTTTCCCATTGCTGGATAGCGGAGAGAAAGTCTTCTTTATCGTACTCGATAACTTCCGATACGATCAGTGGCGTGTGGTTGCCGAAGAGATGGCTTCGTTATTTAATATAGAAGAGCAACTGTATGTAAGCATCTTGCCTACTGCTACACAATATGCCCGCAACTCTATCTTCTCAGGATTAATGCCCGACCAGATTGCGCGAATGTTCCCTGACCTGTGGGTAGATGAAGAAGAAGAGAAGAATAAGAATCTGAACGAAGCGCCTTTGATACAAACTTGTCTGGATCGTTTCAGACGTCAGAATAGCTTTTCATATCATAAGATTAACAACGTAGCCGAAGGAGAACGGTTGAACGGACAGATCTCCAAGTTAGTCAATAATGATCTGAACGTAGTGGTCTATAACTTTATCGATATGCTGAGCCACACACGTACGGAAAGTAAGATGATACGCGAGCTCGCCTCAACCGAAGCAGCTTACCGCAGTCTGACGCTTTCATGGTTCCGCCACTCTCCGGTACGCGATTTACTCCGCGAACTGGCCGAGCGCAAAATCAGAGTGGTTATCACCACTGACCATGGCAGCATCCGTGTGGATAATCCGATTAAGGTACAGGCTACTAACGGAGAGATCAATTCGAATCTGCGCTATAAGTTGTCGCGCAATATGAACTATAACCAGAAACAGGTTTACGAAATTAACCGTCCGGCAGAAGCCTGGCTGCCCTCACCTAATGTGAGTACGAAGTATATCTTCGCGGCCAATCATGACTTCTTTGCTTATCCGAACAATTTCAATTACTATGTTTCCTACTATACCAATACATTCCAGCACGGAGGTATATCGATGGAAGAAATGCTTATTCCACTGATTACCCTGAAAGGAAAGTAAAGAAAAGTATCGTAAAGGAATATTAATCACGAAAATTAAAACAAAGCTTACCATATATGGAAATCATTATTCAGTCGGTAGACCAGCTACAGGATGCTGCTCGCCAGTTTATCAATGAAATGGGTGATAATACCGTGTTTGCACTTTACGGAAAGATGGGTGCCGGTAAAACAACATTCGTAAAAGCACTTTGCGAAGAGTTAGGGGTTTCTGACATGATTACCTCACCTACTTTTGCCATAGTCAATGAATACCGTTCGGACGAGAATGGCGAATTGATTTATCATTTCGACTTCTACCGCATTAAGAAGCTGAGTGAAGTTTATGACATGGGATACGAGGACTATTTCTATAGTGGCGCACTTTGCTTCATCGAATGGCCCGAACTGATTGAGGAAGTTCTGCCGGGCGATGCTGTTAAAGTAACCATCGAAGAGTTGGAAGACGGAACCCGCCGTATCAGTATGTAAGTAGTATGAATCCGAATTACTTCATACTAACCATATTTATAATTGTTGGCTGCCTGGTCATACTCGCGGCTGCATTTAATTGGGAGTGGTTTTTCACTGCCCGCAATGCTCGTTTCATCACCGGTAGGTTTGGACGTAAATGGGCCAGGATACTTTATGCCATCATAGGTATAATCGTTATTGTTCAGGCATCGCTTATGTTTCACTCCATTCTCAACTCCAATG
>CAMTOS010000028.1 GCA_947074195.1 uncultured Bacteroides sp. | reverse complement strand
TTTACAAAGATGATACAAAGATATTACACCGGTTAACCAATATTTTTCAGTTGCATGGCCGTTCCTTCCTCTAATACCCTGAAACCGAACTTCTCATAGAATGCGACATTTTTCTTTTCATCGGGCATGATGTTGAAGAAAAGATAATCCCGGTATTTCTCTTTCAGCAAAACCACCAGACGGGCGGCAATGCCATTGCCCTGATAGTCGGGGTGCACCAGCAGATAATGGGCAAACGCCATCATTTCGCCATCATCGAGTGCGCGGATCAGGCCCACTAAACGTTCACCATCCCAGGCCGTGATTACTGTCGATGATTGCTTTAATGCCTTCACCAGTCGCTCAGGATATCTGCCCGATAACCATCCCACCGAAAGAAATAGCTCCTCCAGTTCGTTACGATTAAACTCTTTCGTCTCTTTATAAGTAATATTCATAAGTCGGTATATTTATTATTGCCGGAATTCAGCCGGAAGCGAACCCGTTTGTCGTTTAAAGAATTTGATAAAGTAAGACGGATCATCGAAACCAAGCAGATAGCCTATCTCTTTAATCTTAAGGCTTGAATAAAGCAATTGTCTTTTAGCCTCCAGCGTGATGCGCTCGTTAATCATCTTCAGCGGAGTGGAGCGGGCGCTTTCGACAACACAGTTGGTCAGGGTTTTAGACGATATATTCATCCTGTCGGCATACTCCTTTACGGTATGGACTTCACAATAATGGTGCTCTAACAACTGGCGAAATTTCACAAACGTCCTGTTCGCTGCGTTATTAATACAAAGCGCTTGTCCCGTGCCCCGCGTTGCATGACGCTGAATAGATATCAGAAACATCTTTATCAGATATTTCAGATAATCGTGTGCCGCGAACGCTTCCGTATGTCTCAGTTCATATTGCATCTCTTTTACCAGATGATTCAGTCGTTCGGGCTCATCGCCTGCAATGGTATAACAGGGCGCTGCATCAAATGCGTTGAATACATTGTATTTCAGAAAGATATTCTCACTGCTGTTCTCGTCCGACAGAAAATTTTCATTGAAATGGATCATCACTCCATCGAAATCTGTATTGCGGTCGAAGTGATGTACCTGCCCCGGTGAGATAAAAAACAGCGTGTTTTCTCTGACCTCATACTCTTTAAAATCGACAAAATGAACCCCTTCGCCTCTGCGGAACCAGATAATCTGATAGTATTCATGCGTATGTCCTTCGAAAGGTGCATCGCTACCTTCTGCAAAGAATTCCCTCAAATCGAGAAGCTCTGTTTCAATTTCCCAACTCGACTCATTGTTAAGCTGATATTTTTTATATTCCTTCTGATTCTCCATCTGTTCACCTGTTTATTAACACATACAAAAGTACGATATAACCCGATGAACCGATTAGTAAAATACAGACTAAAAATGGTAAATTACAGAAGGCGATATTTATCTTTCTGAGCATATGCCCGAATTTACCATCGATACTCCCAAAAATATATTGTCGTGCCCCGGCGGCCGACCTACTTTTGCAGACACAAAAATCATTGTATCGGATTTAAAAATTTAAAAAATGACTGTTATGAAAAAGATTGAAGCTTATTTGGAAATTACACTTAAGATTAATGAGGAAAACCGTGCAGCAGCTGCCGGAGTATACAGCAAATACCGTGCACCTTTCCTGGAAACCATTCAGGGTGCCGTAAGTAAAGAACTTTTGCTTCGCAATGAAGATGTGCAGGTATTGCATGGTTTTACATCAGTGGCAGACGCTGAAGCTTACCTTACTTCTGATCTCTTTACCGCCGATGTGGTAGTGGAACTTAAACCATATTTTGCCGCAGCTCCGGAAGTTAATATCTATAAAGTAGTTGGTTGATTCAAGTGATATTAGTATTGACTAATTTACAAATGAAAGGTTGCTCCTCTTTTAAAAGTGGGCAACCTTTTTTCATTGGGTATTTTCATTGTGCAGCGCTTGCCGTGTGAGAATTCTAAAGTGTGATGCTGCTGATAGCTTGCCGGCTTGCTGAGAAGCTATGGGCAGCGAGCTGAGAAGCTATGGCTGGCAGGCTGGCGAGCTATGATCAGGAGATAAGAGAAAGGCGCCTCATTCTTTCTGTAAAAAGATACAGAAGAACAAAGCGCCAGTCATTGGCTATTAAAAAATTAATGTTACAGCTTAAAGGCCGATTTCGCTTTTATACCAGCTTTTCATATCGGCATCCATATAAGGCATAGCATCAATATAGTGTGGTAGGTTTTTATAGCCATCTTTAAAATTGCGTATCAGTTCATTGAAGTTCTGCGGATAATATTCCAGCATGATAGAACGCTGCTCTAATTGTCCTATCTCAGCCGGAATCAGCACCACCGGATTTCTGGCTTTCAGTTCCGTAGTGGCTTTTGTCAGTCTTTTAAATTGCCCTACTAGTCCGTCGTTGATCTCCGGTGTATTTTCTGGATAAACAATTTCAATCTGATGTGCTGCGCCGCAGGCAAGCTCGCCCAATGGAATTTCGAGCGTCAGCTCTTCGCCCACATAGTTGAAATCTACTTCTTTACCGTTGGCCAATACTTTAACTGGTACAGCCGATCCCACCATTTTCAGCAGGTAATCGCGTGTTTCAGGATTATTATTATATTTTCCTTCGCGTGCCGATATATTTACCAGCATCGAATTCCCTTTCTTCGTAGTGCTATAGTTGGTAAAAGCATAGTTTTCGCTATAATTATTGTCATTGCCTTCGTCTTCGTAAAGTCTTGCTTCGCCCTCTGCACCAGGGAAAATTGTCAGATGAATCATATCCGGCTGGTCGGTCAGGTTATTTACCGTATCATCGTACATCGGTATAATAGCTCCTGCTTTGATGTAAACCGGATATTGGTCGATGGTGAATTTTCTTTCTGCAATCTGACCGCCATTAAGCAGTGTTCCACTGTTCCATTCGTACCACTGGCTGTCTTGCGGAAGCCATACCTTTACTGTCGATTCACCGTCAGTCATTGGTGAAGAGATAGGAGCAATCAGCATATCGTCGCCAAACATATACTGATATTTGAAGTCGTACGCTTCTTCATTTTCAGGATACTCATAATACATCGGGCGGCAAAGTGCCAGACCATCGTCATAAAACTTACGTGCCATTGTATAGATGTAAGGCACTAAGCGATAGCGTTGTTTAATGGCCTCGTATTGGGCATCAAAGAAATCGCCTTTGAAGTTCCAGATCTCTTTCGTCAGATATTTATTCTTAGTAGAGTGAGTGCGCAAAATCGGTGTATACACTCCATACTGCATCCAGCGTGTGTGAAGTTCCGGATCGAGTGGTTTTTCCTGTCCCGGCAAGAAGTCGTGACCACCAATGTCGTGGCTCCAGTAACCATAAAGTACATTCGATGCACACGACGTAAAGTAAGGCTGAAACTCCAGAGTTTTCCAGCTGATGATGGCATCACCCGAGAAGCCGATCTGATAACGGTGATTCCCCAGACCACCCCAGCGGTGATACAATAACGGACGTTTATCTGAATTGCGTTCCATATGCGTAAAGAACACATAATTAATCCACCAGGTATTACTCAGTCCGTCTACATCTTTATCGTTTAGCCACTGTTGCCAGTCCAGCCACCAGAAGTCCACACCCCATTTTTCCATCGGAGTAAGAACCACATCAAACAGGTTGGTCATGAACTTTTTATTCGATCCCTGATAAGGAATGTTTCTACCGGTCGAAGTATCGAAATTCATCTTCTTTGCAAACTCCTGATATTGATCCTCAAACGGTGCAATGCCCGATGCCGGATGCAGATTCAGTGTGGTGCGAAGCTTTTCTTTTTTTGTCCATTGCAGGAATTTCTCAGGATCAGGGAACAGTTCTGTATTCCAGCTCCAGCCGGTCCACCATTTCATTTCACCGAATTCATCGCGGTTAGGCGAAATAATACTGTCGATGCGGTGCCAGTCCATATCAACTACCAAAACATCGATTGGCAGATTGTATTTGCGGTAATCATTAACAAGCGTACGCATCTCTTTATCCGAGTAGCTCCAGAAGCGCGACCACCAGTAACCAAAAGCATAGCGTGGAGGAAGCGGAGTTTTGCCGGCAATGAGTGAATAATCTTTCAGAGCTGCTTTATAATCATGTTCGTATGCCATGAAATACCAGTCCTGTGCATTTGTATTCTCGCGTGTTGTTACCCAGCTCCAGTCAGAGTCGTCGAACAGAAACGAACCAGAATCATCTATTAATGTCCAGCCATCTCTCGAAACAATACCATCTTCAATTTCCATGGTATACTTATCACGGTAATGCCAGTCGCCGTCAAACAAATCGAGTGTGCGCGATGTCCCTTTCAGGTTCGCGCTTTGTTTTACCGACGGATTCCATTTAAATCCTTTTTTTGAGGGAGAATCAATCGTAAGATTGCTTGCTGTAAATTTTCCGCTTCCCTCTTTATAGCGAAGAATCATTTTGTCAGTGCTGATGGTCAGCCATCCGCTCTTTCTTGTCGTTTTAAAACGTGGAGTGGGGAGGTTACGGTTCACGATCGTAAATGATGAAAGATCGTTGAAGTTCCCGTTGGCATCCCATTCTAAGCGGATTACTCCGTCGGTTAGTATGGTGAAGCGGACATCATTTCCGCTGTTTACTATAGATGCCGGATTGGCGGGTGAGGGTTTTTGTGCCTGTATTTCTGATATAAAGCAGATCAGTAAGAGGAATAAAAAAGAAAGCTTTTTCATGTATTAAGGGTATGTGATATGAACGTATAAGTACACATAAAGAGACAAAAAGGGCCCGCCTCCATATAAAACCATCGGTTTTATGAACGCCGGGCCCATTTGAAACACTATATAATTACGCAAGGTATATTTTAGGAGAAATTCGGATTACCAGTCTTTCGGATATTTCACACCATCGAACACCAGTTCATCATCGAACAAGGCACGCGCGATGCGTTCCATAGCTACCATCTGACGTGATTCGAAATTGCTGCGGTTAGGATCCATAGCAAAAATCATGTGCGAACCATAACCATTTGCACGCATTCTCTCTAAATTCGATTCACTGGTATAGCGGTTCAGGTTAAATTCTTGTGAGTAAAGTCCCATGTTCGATCTTGGCATACCGGGGAAGTTGCTGCTTAAGTCTGAACTTGCCAGATAATCGTGCAGTGCATAATCCACATATTCGCCCGAAGGAACACCGTCGATTTCAGGCAGACTGCGTGTGCGGCTGTAAACGTAAGCAATCATCAGACGTTCTGGCTGAATCTTCTTGATTTCATAGCACAAGCGACCGGCAGCTGCATTAGATGGTGCTACAAAGCCCGGAGGAGGAGGTGTGATGTAGCTTGAATACTCATCGTCTACGAAAATACCATCCAGATTATAGGCATCACACACAGCTTTCACTTCTTTTGCAAATTCGCGTGCAGTTTCGTCAGACAAACTGGCAATACCGGAACGGTCGTGATTACCCAAAAGGCTAAGAATAATCTTAATACCTCTGTCCTGAAGTGGTTTCAGGTATTTATCGCGGTTGTCCAGCAAGTGTTGTACATTCTCATTATTGAAAATATATACGCGGCCGGTTTCAGCATCGTAGTTAATGTTAGCCGAGAAAAGGATCAGAGCGTCAACCAATAATTTGCCATCGCTTGCCAGTGTAAAGCTAAGATTATTCAGCGGATTTGTATCATTGATTTCCATACAGCTGAAGATCTTAACACCACTTGCTTTGGCTGTACTTCCATAGCTGCTAAGGTCTTTAATAAAGATCAGTTTTGTCTGATCTTCTGCGTTCATTTTCAGATCGCCTTCCACTACATCGAAACGCACCGGAATAACATATGATTTAATTTCAGAAGCGGCAGCATCCGATTTATAAGAAACGCTCATCGAAGCCGATTTAGTAGCATCGGTTGCTACGGTAATCAGACCATCGTTCTCGAATGTTACAGCCGATTGCGGGAATGCCTCATAAGAAGCATTGTTTTTATCGTTATATTCCTGAAGAACAGTCGGGTCATATACCATCTTCACCGTATTGTTCTTTCTTGCTTTCTGCGTAAGGTTCAGGTAGAACTTCGTGCTACCGTTTTCATTGAACTCTACATTAGTAAATGTACGCTTCGCATTCTCATCAACTACATATCCTTTCAGATCTTTAGATACCTCATACTGATCTTCATCGACAATTTTTACTGTGATATCATCATCACACGAAGTCAGAAACAGACAAAGCGCCATCGAGAAAATGCCTGTCCATCGAGAGAATTTCATTATTCTTGTATTTTTCATAATTGTGTCTTAAAATAATTATCAAATCAATGATTAGTTAGGAAGTTCAACCGGTTTCCATGTCAGGTTATTGGCTGCTCTTGCATGATTACCGTTGGCAGTATGATCTTTAACAGTCATACCAGCTCCGTCATCAAATTTCCAGTAAGCAACAAGACCTTCAGCATCTGGCTCAACAAAATAGAAATGGTTTTTGCTATTGATTTCATCAGCAGTCAGTACGCGATTCCAGATGCGGTATTCGCTTACATCACCACTCAGATAACGGTTGTCATCATATGAACGGCCAATCCAGAAATCGCTTACACCCCAGTTGATGCTTCTTCTATAGTTACAAGTCAATGTAGCTCCTTTCTTAACACCATTCAGGTAAAACTCTGTAGCGCCTGTTGTGGTATCGTAAGTAATTGCAATATGAGCCCAGGTGCGTACAGGCAATGTCCATGAAGCATCTGTCACATTCCCGTTTGCTGTAGCAAGCTGCAACTGGCTGTCAGGAATTCCTGCATCACCGATACGGATAAGGAAAGTACCTTCAATACCCATAATGGTACTGATAAGCTTATCAAACTTTTCAACATATACTAAACCTTCTACAGTGATAGCCGAAAGATTATTCAGCGCATCGGCGTTTGAAAGGTTGAGGTTAAGTTTATTCATGTCAATATTGGCAACAGTATTGATAAGAGCTGCTCCTTTTACCACATAGTATGCAGTACGGGCACTTTCAAGAACAGCGATATTGCTTTGATCGATAGTCACGGGCAATACATATACCAGGTCGCGGTCAAGATCGTCAAGATTGGTAAATGTAATTTCAACTTCAGTCGATTTTACACCTCCTGCAGGAATAACAGCAGCAGGATGTGCAATAGAATAGCACTCAGCCGGTAAAGCGATGGCTTTATCGTAATGTGCCATATTATATTGATCTACCAATGCAGGTTCACCTTTGAAAGTGATATTTACATCGTAATTCACTGGCTGAGGAATAGCAGTCTGAATTGTGCGTGACAGGCTTTCTACACTACCTTTAAGTAGTAGTGTAGAAACTTTTTCACCGGTATTGATGTAGACTTTGCTATCAAATGATTCAGTATCTTCCTGACATGAAGTCAGCATAGTAAGTGATCCGAATAGCGCAAAGCATATATATTTGAAATATGATTTCATAATAAATGGTTCTTGATATTATTTAATTGAAGGATTAACTGTTGATATCGCATATCTTGAATGTGGATATATCATTGATGGATTATAATAATCAGTAGAGATATTATAAATACCAATTCCTCCTAACACGATATCACTATGGTCGATTGCCGCCCATTCTGCTACAGCACGAAGACTACGCTCGCCAGAAGAGAAATAACCGGTTTTGATATCTTCAGGATCTAACGATGTGGTAGATGCCATCATTGCAAAACGATCGGTTGGTACACCTTCTACATTGGCTAAAAGCAAATTATAAGAGAACAGGTATTCGTTAGTTGCATTCAATCCTTCAGAAAGAAGAATCAGGTGACAGTCATTCAGGAATGACTTATCGAGAAGATTCTGTGGTTTACCTGCAAAAGAGATAATCTTATGATTGTTTGATGCATACCAATTACTCATCAAGCCCATGAAAAGGTTTTCGTTAGAAGTATACTCTTCAAGTTCAGCTTCTGTCATATGGATAGTGCCTTTTCCGTTATAGCCTACACAAATACCATCGTAGTTATATTTGTCAGAAAAGCTTAGTGCTGTATTTACACTATCTGCCAGGAATTTCTCAAAATCAGCCTCCAGTACTTCTTCAGGAGTTGCAATTTCCATTTTTGCATTGAAAGCATTTTTAATGGCGTCGAAGTCTACAGTGTAAATCACTTTTGTACCTTTATTATTGCGGATAGTCTGCATTTCTTCTAACTCCCAGGCTGTAAGTTCAGCAGGATGCATCAACGAAACAACATCAATGCTGTCTGGCAAATCGGTCATATGATGCGAACGGTTAAAAGGTACTTTCTCGCTATTGTCAAACCAGGCATAAACCAGTTTGTGATCGCTGTTTTTATATTCACGTAGATTTTTCAGATAGTTTGCATATAACTCCGGATTTTGTGTGGCAATATCTGGAGGAGTAATATTTAAACCCTCTACCTCGGTCCAGTCGCTGCACGATGTCAGAGAAAGAGTCAGGGCGTATATTAGAACAAGAGCTTTTACTATATTTTTCATAATTACTTCAATTTAATTAGTTGATGACATTCGGATTGCAATCCCACCAGATACGAGTCGACATCTGATCGCCTCCAACCATTGTGCTTACAATCTCGCGTAAGTTCTGGCCATTCGTATTGTACTCTTTCTGAGGATAAGTCAGACGACGTGCAAATTTATCTTTAGCAATCTGGCTGCTGCGGTTAGTTGCAGTTGGCAACAGACGAGGATAACCTGTGCGGCGGAACTCTGCCCATCCTTCAAGGCTCAGCGGGAAGTTAGCAATCCATTTCTGAGTAATGATACGTTCAAGCTTACCTTCCATATCGAGACTGTTATCCCATTTTACAGTGGCAGCATTACCGTTGATACCGGCAGTGTAAGTCTGATTAGGGTCAGCATACTGAGCAGGAGCATCATTGCATGTCAGATATTTATCGATACCGCTAACTCCATGCTGATCGAATGAAAAGCGAATACCCTGCGTATAATAATATTCGGCAGTGTTGTCGGTATCCCATCCTAAAAGTGCAGCTTCAGCACGAAGGAACATTACTTCAGCAACATTCATCCACATCAGTGAAGAAGATACATTTACGTTCATAACAGAATACATTTGAGCTGTATTTGCAGCATACTCGTTACCGATACGCAGACCATGGTAGCCATTGGTTATTTCTGTATTTGTAAAACTACTTACAGTTGCATAGGCACCACGACGAGGGTCATCATAAGCATTCATGTAATTTAGCAAATCGGCACCCATACGTGTATCGCCCCAACCCATTACAGTATAAAATGGATTCATCGCAACAGACATGAAAGCATTATCGCTGTTGCTTACCATTACGCCAAGTTTACCTTCGTCAGTAGATAAAGCTTCTTTTACCATTGACTGAGCCAGAGTTGCATCAGCAAAACGGATACGCATGGCCATACGCAATTTCAATGAATTGGCAAATTTGATCCACTTTTCTACATTACCGCTGTATACATGGTCAGCATTGGCCGAGAAATCGCTTGTACGATTAGCAGAAAGTACTTCTACAGCTTCTGTCAGCTCTTCGAACATTTTTGTATATACTTCCTTTTGTGTATCGAACGGAGCAGTAAGTTCGCTGTTATTACCGATTTTTGAATAAGGAATCGGACCGTAAACATCTGTAACACGAACAATCGCTGCCACTTTCAATACCTCGGCCACAGCCAGAGGAATAGGGTTATCGGTTGCTTTAGCTACCTCTTCGATATTGGCATAAATTTCAGGCATGATGTCAAGGTAAACCTTTTCATTCCAGTCTTCCGACTGATTGAAGAAGGAAAAAGAGTTACCCCATACTTTAGAATCGGCCAGATAACCGCTGTATGGTCCGCCTAAAAGACATTCAGAGAACTGAGCAAGATGTTCGCCTACCGGAATAACCACACTCTGCATACCTACCAGTGCTGCACCCATTTTGTGAGCATCACGGTTCATTTCATCCTCTGTGGTTTCGAAAGGATTTGTATTATATTCCAGATAATTACCGGTGCACGATGACAGAGTCATAACGGCTAACCCTGCGCACACGAAGAATTTCTTTATAATTGATTTATTCATTGTGTTTAACTGATAATAGATTAGAACTTAAGACGTACATTGAAGCCCATGCTACGTGCATTAGGAGTCATAAAGTTGTCGATTCCCTGGTAGTAGTTTCCTACTGATGCTACTGATTCCGGATCGAATGGAGCTTTGCAGTAGATCATCCATAGGTTACGGCCAACAAGCGACAATGTTACGTCGGCAATACCACCGATTTTTACTTTTGGAATAGTATATGAAATCGAAGCTTCCTGTAAGCGTACGTTTGTAGCGCTATAAGTATAGTATTGTGGCAGACCACTCTGTGCACCGATTACTGAATACCATTTCTGTGCATCGATAAGATCAGTACCATTCACCATAACACCACCGAAATCACGTGCTGCAGCAGAGGCTTCTGATACACCATAATAGTCAAGAGCTGCCTGTGTAGCCGAATAAGCGATACCACCAATGCGTGCAGAAATCATGAATCCGAAGCTGAAGTTGCCCCAACCGAAGTCGTTTCTCCATGCCATATTGCATTTAGGGAAGATGCTTCCGAGTTTGATGTCATCAGCCTTAACGCTGGTTACTTCACCATTCTCGTTTACATAGATATTACCGTTGCTGTCGCGCTGCAAATCTTTTACAGAATACAAGTCGCCAAGGCTACCACCTTTTTTTAACACGAAACGAGCATCCTGCAAACCACCTACTTCAAGACGGTCAAGAGTGATGATAGCACCTGTTTCAGGATGAACGTAGTTTTCCATCAGCTCAAGAATTTTATTCTTGTTGGCACTGAAGGTAAAGTTAGAACTCCATGAGAAGTTGTTTTTCCAGGAATTCTGATAACCAAGACTCATTTCAATACCTTTATTTTGTACGCTACCTGTCTGAACATAGATAGTAGAGTATTTAGATGATACAGAGATGTTTGGCTCGAATGTCTGGTTGTATGTTTTAGTCGTATACAGACCTAAATCGAAATTAAAGTGTTTAAGGAAACGTGCAGTAACACCAATTTCCCATGAATCAGTTTTCTCTGGTTTCAGTTCATACATCGGATAATGTGTCTTGATAGACCATTTCAGTGTTGATGAATCCCATGTATAAGTTGGGTTAGCCAGGAATCTTGGGAATGGCAGACCAACTGATGCGAATGAACCTCTGAGTTTCAGGTAAGAGAAGTTCTTTGGCATGTTCAGCAACTCTGAAACAACAATCGAACCACCCACTGACGGATAGAAGAAAGCGCTTTTTACAGAGTTAGGACCAGCAAGCTGAGATGGCCAGTCTGTACGACCGGTTACAGTAAGATAGTATGCACCTTTATAACCAAGTTCTACACTACCGAAGATAGACTGTGTCTGCTCTCTGAAACCCGACTGAAGACGACGTGTTTTTGTGTTGTCAAGATGCTGTACATTAAATACATTGGCAATACCGTATACATCGCTGATAGGACCTTCATTGCTGAAGATGTTCTGCTTCATATCCGAAATCGATGCACCGAAGTTGGCGTGGATGCTAAATATGTCACGGAACGATTTATTGATATTCAAAAGTACGTCAGCATAAGTCTGTCTGTCGTATGTCTGGTCTATACCATAGAAACCATTGTTAGAGTTCTCCAAAAGAATAGGATTACTGCTCGCATAGTATTTCTTAGTATATTCAGAGTTGGCATTATCAATACGTACACGACCCGATACGCTCAGCCAGTCTAAGATTTTATATTGCAAAGATGTGCTCAGAATATAACGATCTTTATTTGTTTCGCGAAGGTTACGGTGTGCAATCCAGTAAGGATTCTGTCCGGCAAGTCCTGAGAAATCCTGTGGCCAGTACTGTGTAGAAATCTGTCTCTGAGTGTCGAAGCGCTCATACATTTTGATATCATTCCAGTCATCACCGCGAGGGAACAGATAAGCAGTTACAAGTGGGTTGGCATATACTCCCTGGTTAACCATATTCTTATCATTCTGTTTGATATAGCTTGCATTGAAATCAAGCACCATACGGTCGTTAAGGAATGAAGTCGTGTTGCGGAATGTAAAGTTGTAACGGTTATAATCATTATTAGGAATCATACCTTTTGAGTTAACCGCACTTGCCGAGAAGTAAGTCTGGTTACGCTCTGTACCGGTAGAAAGGGCAACAGTCTCAGTTGCTACAACACCTGTACGCAAGAAATCATCAATAGGCGAGTAACCCATATAATTCGATTCATTAAGTCTGTGTCCCCAGCTTTTCTCCACTGAAGAAGTAGCTGAAAGTAAATCACCCGTACCATAACGATTCTGGAACTGAGGTGTATGGAAAGGACGCTGGAATTCTGTGTTCTGTGTAACAGTTACCGACAAAGTACCTTCTTTACCTTTTTTAGTTGTAATTACAATAGCACCATTGGCTGCATGGCTACCATAAAGTGCCGCTGCTGCCGCACCTGTAAGTACAGACATCGATTCAATATCTTCAGGATTGATATCTGCAATCGCTTCAGATGAACCTCTTGAGTCGAACTCTTTACCTCCTTCAGAACCAAGGTTGAACATCGGTACACCATCGATTACATAAAGTGCATTGCTCGACTGATCGATACCTTTTGTACCACGCATCACTACTTTACTGGCACCACCAACACCCGATGAAGAACTATTGATTGTAACACCAGCTACTTTACCCGAAAGTGCATTGATGAAGTTAGCGTCTTTATTTGTCAGCAAATCATCGCTTTTTACTTCCTGAACATTATAGCTCAACGCTTTGGTTGCACGTTTAATACCAAGAGCAGTAACAACAACCTCCTCAATAGCCTGGGTATCATCGCTAAGTGTGATGTTAATTACCGATTGGTTTTTTACAGCAATGTTTTGTGTTTCATAACCAATATAAGAATATGAAAGTACTGCATCAGCTTTTTCGATATCGATAGAGTATTCACCGTCGATATTAGTGATCGTACCATTTGTAGTACCTTTCACAAGAATACTAACACCAATCAAAGGTTCGCCGAATGCATCGGTTACAATACCTTTGACAGAACGTTTCTGAATGTCTTGCTGAACACCATCGTTATTTGTGCTTTCAGACAGATAGATAATGTTATCTTCTACCTTAAATGAGATAGGGGTATTGGACAGTAGTCCGGATAAAACCTTTTCTATGGAAGCATTTTCCACATTCAAAGAATTTACCGATACCGATGATAACTTGTCGTTATAAAAGAATTGATAATTGGATTGTGATTGAATTTGTTTGATAGCTGCACCTAATGTCGAGTTGCTCGTCGATAATGTGATTTGTGCAAATGCAGTTGTTGCAAATAAGTTAACAAACAAAAGAATCAATAAAGCTCGAAATAATTTCGATATTCGAAGCGAATGATTGCTTTTCATACACTAATTTTAATGGTTTAACAAAATCTATAAATAGTTCAGTAGCGATAGTCGACTTTTCGCCCTTTTGATAGTAAAACAGCCTTTGAAATAAAAACACTTACTCGAAAAATGCATTTTTTTGAAAATAATCGATTTTTTCTCTGTCAAAATGTTCTTATACAGAAAAAGGATGCTAATATACATCCTTTTTCCATGTTCGATATTTAATAGTTCTTATCTATTCTTATCAGTACTAAAAGAGTATGGGAAATCTTCTGACTGTACTCCTCTGTCAGTATTTGGTTTCTCAGACATTTTAAACTTCAATGTTCCTCCGTTTTGCAACTGATCATGTTTTAAGTAATTGCGGGTATAATTTTCACCATTTACCTCCATTGCATCGATATATACATTTTCCGGAAGATTATTTTCAGCATCGATAGTCAGCGTTTTTCCATTACTGAAATGGATTCTGGCCTTATCGAATAATGGTGAACCGATGACATATTCATCTGTTCCGGGGCAAACCGGATAGAAGCCTAATGCAGAGAATACATACCAGGCAGAAGTCTGTCCGTTATCCTCGTCGCCGCAATAGCCGTCAGGAGTAGGAGAGTACATACGATTCATCACTTCACGAAGCCAGTATTGTGTTTTCCATGGCTCGCCCGCATAGTTGTACATATAAATCATATGCTGGATAGGCTGATTACCATGCGCATAATTCCCCATATTCATTACCGTCATTTCACGGATCTCATGAATAACATGACCATAATAACTTTCGTCGAACAATGGTGGAACTGCGAAAACTGAATCGAGCATCACGACAAACCCTTCACGGCCACCCATCAGGTCGATAAGTCCCTGCGGATCGTGGAACACACTCCATGAGTAGTGCCAGCTATTTCCTTCGGTAAAAGCATCACCCCACTTCAATGGAGAGAAAGGAGCCATAAACTTACCGTCTTTCATACGTCCACGCATCAGGTTGCTCTCTTTATCGAAAAGATTTTTATAGTTCATGGCACGTTTAGCATATAACTCTACCTCTTTTTTAGGGCGGTTCAGTGCTTTAGCCATTTTATAGATACACCAGTCATTATAGGCATATTCAAGCGTACGAGCTGCATTTTCGTGGATATCAACATCGTAAGGAACATAGCCTAATTTATTATAGTAATCATAACCTAATCGTCCGGTAGATGATACGGTTGGATGAACGCTGTTTGCTCCGGTTAATAATCCTTCGTACATCGTTTTTACATCTTCGACTTTTACACCTTTCAGGTAAGCATCAGCCAAAACAGAAGCAGAGTTATTTCCTATCATGCAACCGCGGTGACCGGGGCTTGCCCATTCCGGGAAGAAGCCACTCTCTTTATAAGTATTTACCAGACCTTCCTGCATTTCGAGGTTAACTTCAGGGTAAACCAGATTCAATAGCGGGAATAATGAACGGAAAGTATCCCAGAATCCGGTATCGGTATACATATAACCAGGTAATACTTCGCCATTATAAGGACTATAATGTACAGGATTACCCTGTGCATCATATTCATAGAATTTACGCGGGAATAGTAAAGAACGATATAAACAAGAATAGAATGTTCGGTTCTGATCAAGATTACCACCTTCTACTTCTATTTTACCCAATACTTCATTCCATGCATCTTTACCTTTATGTGCCACTTCCTGGAGGTTGTCATTGCCAAGTTCACGAAGATTGATTTCTGCTTGTTCAGGGCTGATGAATGAAGATGCAACACGAGCGTTAACCTGTTCGCCTTTCTTTGTTTTGAAGCCGATAATTGCTCCTGCATGGTTAGTCTTCTGCTCTAATTGTCCCTTTTTAATATTGCCATTTTTTACAGTAGCTGTATATTCAAAGGGTTTGTCGAATTCAATAACGAAATAGTTCTTAAAGTTATCTGGTACACCACCACTGTTACGGGTTGTGTAGCCAATGATCTTATTCTCTTCAGGGAGAACTTTTACATACGACCCTTTGTCGAATGCATCGACCACGATATATGAATCATCTGTTTGTGGAAATGTGAAGCGGAAAATTGCGGCACGTTCTGTAGGCGCAAACTCTGTCAACACATCATGATCAGCCAGATATACCTTATAATAATACGGTGTTGCCTGTTCGGCTTTATGTGAAAACCAGCTGGCACGTTCGTCTTCATTGAACACCGGCTTTCCAACTACAGGCATTATTGAGAATTGTCCGTAATCATTGATCCATGGACTTGGCTGATGCGTCTGCTTAAACCCTCTGATCTTGTTTTCAGTGTAAACATACTGCCAGCCATCACCCATCTTGCCGGTTTGCGGAGTCCAGAAGTTCATACCCCATGGTCGTGCTATGGCCGGATAAGTGTTACCTGTAGATAATTCGTAAGTTGAAAGTGTACCCATTAGCGGGTTTACGTATTGTGTATAATCCTTTGCCTGTGCGGCAACAGCCAGCACAAGCATACAGAAAAATAGAATATTCTTTTTCATAATAATTATCGTTTAGTCGTTAATGATTGCCCCCATTCTGTAGGTTCGTCTGTCATTACAAATTCTAAAACTCCTCCGTTAACAATATCGCTGTGTTCAAAGAATGGTTTCGCTAAAATCTGTCCGTTAAGCGTAGCAGATTTAATGTATTTATTCTTTTTCGAATTATTGTGGGCTACAATACGGAAGTCTTTGTCTTTGCCTAATCGAATTGTTGCTTCATCGAAGATAGGACGGCCGATAGAATAAACAGGATCACCCGGACATACCTGATAGAAGCCCATAGCATTAAGAATATACCAAGCCGACATCTGACCACAATCTTCGTTACCCGACAGACCGTCTACATCATTAGCATACTGACTAACGAATACACTATCAATTAGTTGCTGTGTTTTCCAGGGACGATTAGCATAGTTATACATATGAATCACATGATGACTTGGTTCATTTCCATGCGCGTATTGCCCAATCAGTCCAGTGATGTCCGATGAAATAGTTTCACCCTCCATTGCGGATTCAACAGTAAACAATGAATCAAGTTTGTTTACGAAAGCGTCCTCACCACCCATCAGACTGATTAGTCCCGGAACATCATGTGGTACAAACCAGGTCCACTGCCATGCAGTACCTTCGCAGTAGTCATCGTTGCGATGCTCAGACGAGCGCGGATTGAACGGAGTTCTCCATTCACCTTTCGAATCAAGCCCACGCATAAAACGTGTCTCTTTATCGAAATAGAATTCATATGCTTTTGCAAAACGCGCATATTTAGCCTGATTCTCAGTATCTCCCAGTGCCTCTGCAAACTGAGCTATGCACCAGTCGTCATAAGCATATTCAAGAGCCTTTGCTACCGATTCATGTTCGCGGTCACAAGGAATATAACCAATAGTATTCTTGTAATATTTAGACATAGGCATCAGGTGAGGCAGTACAAGATCCGGACATTTAATACCAGTTGTATCATATTCTGCTGCACGCAATGCTGCACGGTAGGCTTCTTTCACATCGAAATCGCGATAACCTTTCATATACGCATCTATAATTACCGGCACGGCATGATATCCGATCATTGTACCTGTATAATTAGATGCCAGATCCCACATAGGCAGAATACCACCTTCCTGATGCTTCTTGATTAAAGACTGAACAAACTGATTATTTAATTCCGGGTCGATAATGGTCAGCAGTGGATGAAGTGCGCGGAAGGTATCCCAAAGTGAGAATATGGTATACATAGGAGTATTCACATCTGTCTGATGAATTTCCAAATCCATACCCAGATAGCGGCCATCTACATCTGTAAAGAGGTTAGGGCTAATGGCGGTATGATACATTGCTGTATAAAAGATGGTTTTATCTTCGTTATCAGCAGTCTGTACATCGATTTTAGATAGGTAATTGTTCCACGATTTGCGGGCATCGCGGCGAACACCGTCAAAATCCCATTCGGGAATTTCCTGCAATACATTCATTCTTGCACCATCCGTATCGACTGCCGAAACGCCAACCTTAACTAATACTTGCTCGTTAGCTTGTGTGTTGAACTGGAGCAATGCCTTAGATTGCGGAAGTCTCTTGCCATTGTCCATCGTGATGGAATCTGTCACCAGAGTATAAGTAAATGGTTTCGAGAATTTGGCATAGAAATTAATAGGTTGTTCGAATGCCCAGTATGCTGTTTTTTTGCTACCACGTATTTCTGTATCACTGATTACCTCGAGCACCATTTCGCTGTTAGTCTGGCGCTGCAGACTGTAATCCAGGTCGAGTACAAAACCAGCTTCATTGCTTTCAGGAAAAGTGTAACGGTGAATAGCGCCACGTTTCGTCGCAGTTTGTTCGGCAAGAATACCATAAGTATCAAGAAATACTGAATAATAGCCGGGCTCTGCAATTTCATTGTCGTGAGAGAAAGCCGATGCGTAAGGCATCTGTTGCGATGTGTGGTCGGTTGTATAATATTCTTGTTTACCGATTGTCGGCATTAAAAGAACATCGCCGTAATCACAGCAACCAGTACCGCTAACGTGGGTGTGAGAAAAACCATTGATGGTAGAATCGCTGTAGTGATAACCTGAGCAGGCATCCCAGCCATCGATACGTGTATCCGGACTTGGCTGAATCATTCCGTGGGGAACAACAGCGCCCGGAAAGGTATGTCCGTGACCGCCGGTACCGATAAAAGGGTTTACGTAGGCGCAATAGTCGATTCTATTTGTGCTGCTGTTACAGGAAGCTAAAGATAACAAGCCCCCTATGCACCCTGTTATGAGGAGCATTCTTGCATTCATAATGTTAAATTAAGATTTATGTAAAAGTTTAATTATCTGGAGGATATAAAAATATTCTGTCCTTCGATTTTGTAGTTTATTGGTATTGAATTCTGTAGTGAATGTAACACCGATTCAATAGTTGATTTCTTTTTCAGCACACCCGAATAAGTTCTGTCGCCCTGAATGTCCGGTGAAAGAATAATCTTCACATCATAGAAACGTTCCAGTGCTTTCGAGATCGTGAAGATGTTGGCTTTCTCGAATGGAATCAGGTCATCATGCCATACAGCATCCAGGCGAGTGTCAACCTGTTTTACAGTTAATCTGCCTGTATTGCGGTTTAATTCTGCGCGCTGTCCGGGTGCAAGAATTATTTGACCTTCTTCATTCTTTCCGCTTACTTCGATTTCTCCTTCAATAAGACTCGCTTCGGCAGTATTTATGCGTTTGCCGCTTTTCAGATTGAATGTTGTTCCCAAAACGCGGATTCGCATGGCTTCACTTTCAACGATAAAAGGTTTCTGACGGTCTTTGCTGACTTCAAAATAAGCTTCACCATCCAGGTGAACCACACGTTCTTTGCCGCAGAATTCAGTCGGGTATTTTAATCTTGCCGAGTTATTTAACCAGACTTTAGTACCGTCGGGCAATAATACTTCTTCAATAATACCACCATTGGCTACAAGAACATTCATTTCTGTTTTATTGTGCTTGGCCCAGTAAGCAGCAGTTCCGCCTATGAAACAGGCCACAACTATAGCAGCCGCATATTGTATCCATCGTTTAATTGTAAAACGTTTCTGCTTAAGTTCTTCATGCTGATTGATTCGCCGGAAGAGTGCCTTCTCAGCCGTATCAGTTTGTTTGTCGTTCGCTTTAGCAGATGGTTTGCCGAGATAATAAATCTCTTCCATTCTGAAAAGCTTACGTGCCTCTTCATCCGACTCGCTGATGCAAGTCTTTATGTTATTCAGTTCTTCTTCCGAACAACGGTTGTCGAGGTATTTTTCAATTAGCTCATCGCTTAATTTTCCCATTTTCTTTTCCTTCATATAATTAAAACAACTATACCGTATAAAACACTTACGCTTATTTAAACAAAAATAGAATAAATATAACCCACAAGTAATCCAGCCGGTTACGAAGATACTTTAAAGCTTTGTACATATGTGCTTCGACAGTACGTAGCGAAACTCCCATTACATCGGCAATTTCCTTATTCTTCATATCATGCAGATAGCTCAGTTTAAATACTTCCCGACATTTCTCGGGAAGTTCATTTATTGCTACATTTATTTCCGAACGAAGCTCCTTGTCTTCTATCCTTTGAATAACTTCATTATTATCAGGCTGATAAAAATCAGCACGCTTCTGACTAATTTCATTCATAACAGCGCAATATCCGTCTTTCACACTGCGATGTTTCAGAACATTCAATGCACGTGTGTATACTGCTCTGTATAAAAAAGCCTGTATGTGCTCCCCGTATTCTATGAACTCCTGCCTTTTCCAGAGTTCAAAGAATACATCCTGAACCACATCTTCTGCCTCTTCATCACCTAGTAAACGGGTGGCATAGAAAAGCAGATTCGCATAATATTTGCGAAACAATACTTTATAAGTTATATCAAAATCGGGATTCATTCTATTGTGTTTATAAGGGCTACTATTTTAGTTTAATTTATCAGTCATCTCAAATTCAAGGACAGATCCATCCATAATCTGCTGATGAGTGATATAACTATCTGTATAGGGTTCACCGTTTAGTTTAACCGAACGAACATAGATATTATCTTTATTTACTGCAGGTGCAAGTACAGTAAATGTTTTACCATTCTCAAGGTTAAGTCTCATCTCAGGAAAGAGAGGTGCTCCAAGTTCATAAGTACCATTAGCCGGGTTTAACGGATAAAATCCCATGGCACTAAAGATATACCATGCCGACATCTGGCCACAATCTTCGTTGCCGCAGAGTCCGGCAGGTTCATTACGATATAATTCATTCATAACTTTAGATAAATAATACTGCGTTTTTGCTGGTTGCCCTACCTTGTTATACAGATAAATAACATGGTGACTTGGTTCGTTTCCATGGGCATATTGTCCAATCATACCAGTACTGAATATCGGTAAATCCGCTTCAGATGACGGATTGAATGTAAACATACTGTCAAGTTTTTCGATAAAGCGTTCTTCTCCGCCTACCAGATCAATTAATCCATCTACATCATGTTGTACAGACCACATATATTGCCATCCATTGCTCTCGCAGATATGTTCTGTATATTCTTCGGCATTGAAATCAGGCTGAAATTCACCTTTATCATTTCGCGGATGCATAAAAGTCGAGGCCGGATTGTATACATTTTTATAGTTCTGTGATCTTTTATAAAAAGTTTCGGCAACTTCTTCTTCTCCCATTGCATCGGCCATCAAAGCAATGCAGTAATCATCGAACGCATATTCCAGCGTACGCGATAAAGACCAGTTTTCGCTACAATATTCGTCTTCTTTATTATAAGGTATGAATCCCATCTCTTTATAATCTCCGATACCGCGGTATTCATCGATGTTAGCCGATGCGACACACGCTTCAAGTGCACGTTTTGCATCGAAATCTCCAATGCCTTTCAGGTAAGCATCGGCAATAACCGGTACAGCATGATAACCAATCATCATATCAGTTTCGCATCCCTGAAAATTCCATACCGGCAAACGACCGTTCTGATCGTAGAATGCAAGGAATGATTTTACCATATCGTTTACTCGTGCCGGCTGTATATAGGTGTAAAGCGGATGTGCGGCTCTGTAGGTATCCCAAAGCGAGAAAGTGCTATAGTTATTCCATCCGTCTGCCTGGTGAATTTGTTTATCGGGCCCACGATAGCGACCATCTGCATCGTTATACAGAGTAGGGGCTAACATGCTGTGGTATAAAGCCGTATAGAAATTTACCCGGTCATCTTCCGAGCCTCCTTTAATTGCAATTTTCGATAACTCTTTATTCCATACGTTTTCTGCCTGTGCAAGATATTTATCGAAATCATTATCGGGGACTTCTGCCATTAAATTGGCTAATGCTCCCTCCATGTCTACAGCCGAAATGGCTGTGTTTACCAGGATTTGTTCGTCTTTCGATGTTTTAAAATCGAAGCGGGCATCCATGGCTGTGCCACTATATTTGCCATCGCGGAAAATTGCAGCGGTGTCTATACTGAACGTTTCGAAAGGACGTGAAAAGCGGGTGTGGAAATATAAACGCTGATCGTTTGCCCATCCCGAAGACATTCTGTAACCACGCACATTAACCGAGTCAAGAACCTCGATATATGTGTCGTTTGTGGCATCCCAGTTCATTGCTTTACTAAGGTTCAGCAAAATAGCCGATTGTGCTTCGGGGAATGTATAGCGCTGAATACCACAACGTTCGGTTGCAGTTAATTCTACGTCGATATTATAATCATCGAGGTGTACACGATAATATCCGGCATATGCAGATTCATTGTCGTGAGAAAATTTAGAGTGAATGCCAAGAGGAGCTTCTGCTTCTGTATAAGGCAGAGTAACAGGCATAAAAGATATGTCATACAGATCGCCGGCTCCCGTACCCGAAAGATGGGTGTGGCTGAAACCTGCAATTGTGCTGTCGGGATAGAAATAACCCGAAATACGATCCCATCCCGGTAAACCGTTATCAGGACTCAGTTGTACCATACCAAATGGCATTTGTGCTCCCGGATAAGTGTTCCCCGTGAAATCGGTTCCGATAAATGGGTTTACTAATTTTGATAAGTCTGTCTCTGGTTGTTTATCAGTATTAAAGGTACAACTTGTGAATAGACAAAACGCGACAGTTAAAAGACAAGTCGGTGTTTTCATCGATTAGGTTTTTAGTGATTACTTCATTTAATTATTGGGTATGAAGGAATAAGAAAATCAGGTAATCGGTCGCAAAGATATGAAATAAAAGAAATAATAAAAGTAGAGTGCAATAATTTCAAAAACTTTAGCGAATTGAAAGATTTGCATACGAATAACTCTTCCTTAGTATTTTGTATAAAATAATAGATGTCATATGTAATGTGTTTGTAGTGGCTGTAAACCAGTGTGTTATCTTTTTTTTAGTCGGACAATTAAGCTATCTGAATATCTATAAAAATGCATAAAAGTCATAAAAAGCGTTTTTGCGGGTTAGTATTTTTCAAAGCTGAGTTGTATTATATGTACACGACCTCGTGTTGAACCTGAAACTACTATATTATGATAACCAAAAAATACAATCCTCTTCAATGGATCCCCACTGGCTACTTCGCTATGGGACTTCCTTTCGTTATTCTCAATCTTGTTGCACCGATCATGTTTACCGATTTTGGTATCAGCGATGCACAGATTGCTTTCTGGACTTCACTAATCATACTACCCTGGTCGCTTAAACCTATATGGAGTCCGATTATGGAGTTGTATCGCACCAAAAAGTTTTTTGTCATCACCACTCAGTTTATATCGGGTATCTCGCTGGCACTCGTCGCCATTTCACTATCGCTGCCCGATTTCTTTGTCTACGCCATTGCCATAATGACCATTATCGGTTTTAGCGGTGCCACTCACGATGTGGCTCTCGACGGAATTTATATGCACGAACTCTCTAAAGAGCAACAGGCTAAATATATCGGATGGCAGGGAGCTTTTTATAATATTGCTAAAGTTGTGGCAATGGGCGGATTGGTTTATGTGGCCGGTATCCTTGAAGGACGCATCGGTGCCATGTCTGCCTGGATGCTCATTATGGGTGTAAGTGGAGGAGTCATGATTTGTCTTGCCGCTTACCATATAAAGAATCTGCCAAAAGGAGGCGAAGTCATTGTGTTGCAGGATCGCTCTCTTTCAACTACTTTTAAAGAGATATGGTCGGTCATCCGCGATTTCTTCATGAAGAAACATATCCTCATCTTCTTTGCTTTTATCTTCTTCTACCGTCTGGCCGAGGGAATGGTGATAAAGATTGTTCCATTGTTCCTGAAAGCCGACAGATTAGAGCAGGGCATGGGCTTGTCTAAAGAGGAAATCGGATTATACTATGGTACTTTTGGTGTTGTGGCATTCGTGTGTGGTTCAATCCTTGGCGGACACTTCATTTCGAAAATTGGTCTGAAAAAAGCCATATTTCCCTTGTGCTGCATCTTCAATATTCCTTTTGCAGTTTATGCACTACTGGCTTACTATCAGCCGGAAAGTACCTGGCTCATTTGCGGATCGATCGTCTTCGAATATTTCAGTTACGGATTCGGCTATGTCGGTTTGCCATTATATATCATGCAGCAAATCGCTGTTGGGAAGAATCAGATGGCACACTATGCTTTCGGTACATCTCTTGCCAATCTCGGGGTAATGATTCCGGGAATGATCAGCGGTTTCCTAAGTGATGCGCTGGGCTATCAGCATTTCTTTGCCTGGGCACTACTGGCAGCTGTTCCGGCATTCTTTGTGACCTGGTTTGTGCCATTTAAAAAAACAGAAACAACTAACTCATAAAATATAATACAATGAATAAGATTCATATTGCGGGAGATGCACTCCCAAACATGCCATGGGAAAACCGTCCCGAAGGTTCTAAAGAAGTGATGTGGCGTTACTCTGCAAATCCGATTATTCCACGCGATTTGCTTTCTACATCGAACAGTATTTTTAACTCGGCCGTGGTGCCTTATAAGAAGGGTGATTATAACTTTGCCGGTGTATTCCGTTGCGATGATACTAACCGCCGCATGCGTATTCATGTTGGTTTCTCGGTAGATGGTATCAAGTGGGACATCAATGAGGAAGATTTTAAACTGGTTGGTGGCAACGAAGAAATAGCAAACTGGGAATATGGCTATGATCCGCGTGTATGTAAGATTGAAGATAAATATTATGTAACCTGGTGCAATGGTTATCACGGACCTACTATCGGTGTGGCATGGACAACCGATTTTGAAACTTTTCATCAGATGGAGAATGCCTTCCTGCCATACAACCGCAATGGAGTGATGTTCCCTAAAAAGTTTAATGGTAATTTTGCGATGCTATCTCGCCCCAGTGATACAGGTCATACGCCTTTCGGTGATATCTTCTATTCAGAAACTCCCGATCTTGAGTTCTGGGGAAAACACCGCCATGTGATGTCGCCGGCAGCTTTCGAAGAGAGTGCATGGCAGTGCATGAAAATCGGTGCGGGTCCTATCCCAATTGAAACTTCTGAAGGCTGGCTCATGATTTATCATGGTGTGTTGCGCTCTTGCAATGGCTATGTATATGCCTTTGGTTCTGCGTTGCTCGATCTTGAACAACCCTGGAAAGTATTGGCACGCAGTGGCCCGTACCTTATCTCTCCACGCGAAATTTATGAACTGACAGGTGATGTACCTAACGTGACATTCCCTTGTGCAGCATTGCACGATCCTGAAACCGGACGTATCGCTGTTTACTACGGATGTGCCGATACGGTAACTGGTCTTGCCTTTGGTTATATCCCCGAGATTATAGAATTTACAAAGAAGAACAGCATTGTATAATTGCTTATGAACATACGCCTTCTTTCACTTATTACTCTCTTTGTGTCCGGCTCTGCGTCGGCACAAGAGAGTTTTGTCGATCATGTGGATCCGTTTATCGGTACGACAAACTTCGGCACCACTAATCCGGGTGCGGTGACTCCCAACGGAATGATGTCGGTAGTCCCTTTCAATGTGATGGGTTCCGACCTGAACGTTTACGATAAGGATGCCCGCTGGTGGAGTACACCTTACGAATATCACAATAAATTCTTTACCGGCTTTGCACACGGAAGCCTAAGCGGTGTAGGTTGTCCGGAGCTTTCTTCATTGCTGACCATGCCTATTACCGGGCCGCTAAAAGTAGATTATAAACTCTATGGCAGTGAATATACCGATGAAACGGCATCACCCGGCTATTATGGGGTTACGCTTAGCAAATATGGTATTAAGGCTGAGGCTACATCAACTACTCGTTCATCGATGGAACGATATACTTTCCCGGCAGGGCAGGGGCATATTCTGCTCAATCTGGGCGAAGGTCTGACCAACGAGTCAGGAGCTATGGTACGCCGCGTAAATGAAACCGAGATTGAAGGGACTAAGCTGATGGGTACTTTCTGTTATCATGCACAGGCTGTATTCCCGATCTATTTCGTGATGCGTGTTTCAAAGAAACCGTCTTCTACCGGTTACTGGAAAAAACAACCTCCCAAATATGGTGTAGAAGCAGAGTGGGATAAAGATGCAGGCAACTATAAACTTTATACGAAATATTATAAAGAACTGGCCGGCGATGATGTGGGTTATTATTTTACTTATGATGATCTGAAAGACAATGAGCAGGTAGAGGTCCGCATGGGTATCTCTTTTGTATCTACTGAGAATGCCCGCGAGAATCTGGATAAAGAGCAAAACGGTGCTTCGTTCGATGAGATTTATGCAGATGCAAAATCGGTATGGAACGAACATTTGGGACGCATCAATGTAGAGGGTGGCACCGAAGATCAGAAGAAAGTCTTCTATACCTCACTTTATCATACTTTGATTCACCCCAATATTCTGAACGACATCAACGGACAATATCCGGCTATGGAAGGCGGCGATATTCTGCATACCGATAACAACCGATATACGGTTTTCTCTTTGTGGGATACTTACAGAAACCTGCATCAGTTGCATACGCTGGTCTATCCGGAGAAGCAAATCGATATGGTGCGCTCTATGGTTGATATCTATAAAGAATGGGGATGGCTGCCGAAATGGGAGCTTTATGGTCGCGAGACATTTACGATGTCGGGCGATCCGGCAGCGGTAGTCATTGCAGATTCATGGTTGAAAGGACTGCGCGACTTCGATGTGCAAACGGCTTATGAGGCAATGCTGAAATCGGCAACAACTCCGGGAGTGCAAAATCCGATTCGTCCGGAACTCGATTATATCAACACGCGTGGCTATATTCCGATAGGTACATATCAGGCCGATCTTTCGGGCGATAACTCCGTGTCGAATGCACTCGAATACTATGTAGCCGACAATGCCCTCGCCAACTTTGCAGGTGCACTTGGCGATAAAGAGAACGCGAAGAAATTCAGAGCCCGTTCGCTGGGTTATAAGAACTATTATTGTCCGGAATTCGGTACACTCCGTCCAAAGAAAGAGAATGGTGAATTTTATTCTCCTTTCGATCCGCGTCAGGGCGAGAACTTCGAGCACGCCCCCGGTTTTCATGAAGGTTCTGCATGGAATTATACCTTTTATGTGCCTCACGATGTAGATGGACTGGCAAAGTTAATGGGTGGTAAACGTAACTTCATCAACAAACTGCAAATGGTATTCGATGAAGGATTGTACGATCCTGCTAACGAACCCGATATTGCTTATCCATACCTGTTCAGTCGATTTAAAGGCGAAGAGTGGAGAACGCAGAAAGAAGTTTCACGTTTGCTGAAAGAGCACTTTACAACTGCACCCGATGGCATTCCCGGCAATGATGACACCGGAACCATGTCTGCCTGGGCCATCTTCTCCATGATGGGTTTATACCCCGATGCTCCCGGTGAGCCATACTATACGCTGACCTCTCCGGTGTTCGATAAAGTAACAGTGAAGACGCCCGATGGTGATTTAGTGATAACCGCCAATCGAAGAAATGAAGGCGATATCTTTATAGATAAGATGCAGCTGGGCGATAAACCATTGAATCGTTATCGCATATCGCACGATGAATTATTGCAATCGAAAAAGCTTGATTTCCAGTTGAAAGGAAGTATGAAATAACGAGATATCTTTCTTTGATATATATGAAAAGAGTGTATCCCTTTTGATAGGGATACACTCTTTTTTTTGTTTCTTGCAAGATTTCTTATTCTTTTGACCATTCACATCAATTTCTATCGAAACAATCGATATCTGTGGCATTATAGTAAAGGAACTTTCACTAAAAGATTAATCCATATTACGGCATCCTGATTGGGAATTGATCCTTGATAATTCGCCGGCTGATGCTTTCTTATTTTGCTTCTGAAGTTTAAAGTAGAATATCCCAGTGATCCTGCCAGTGTGCATTTCTCTAATTTATATTCTGCTCCTAAGCCAACATTGTAATTAAAAATAGATTCCGTAAAATGTACTTTGTCTGGAACACCTTTGTATCTGAACTTTCCGGTGATTAAACCTATGGAGAATTCGTTTTCAAGAAAGAGTGACAGATTCTCAATGATGGGTAAATAGAACTTTGGTACTAATCCTATTTGTGGACAGAATAGAGAGTAATCTACGCGTGCTTCACCTTTATTTTGTGGTGGTTGTAGTTGGCCATAACTATCTTCGCGCCATTTGGTCCCATCATCAAAAGAATAGTATCCGTATTTCGTTCTGAGTTCGATGCTGAAAAAGTGCTCAGGTCGTATTCTGTACTCAAGGCCAAGGATAGCACCGAAACCATTTAAATCATCTGATGAAAAATTTCCGTTATAGAAAGCACCGGGTGTTAGAGATAGCTGTGCTTGTGCATTTATATTCTGAAAAGTGATAATGAAGAAAGCAATCAGATATGCATACTTTTTGTTTTTCATATGTTCTTAATCAAAGGTTTGATAATAAAAAAAGCCCCGAAAAAATAATCTTTCGGGGCTTTTGGATACTCAGTACTCGAAGGGGGACTTGAACCCCCACAGCCTAATGGCCAAGGGATTTTAAGTCCCTCGTGTCTACCATTCCACCATTCGAGCATCCATTAAAATGAGAGCGGAAAACGAGACTCGAACTCGCGACCCTAACCTTGGCAAGGTTATGCTCTACCAACTGAGCTATTTCCGCATTCTTAACGGGTGCAAAGATATGTACTTTGACTATTTCTACCAAATATTTTGCAAAGAAAATATTGAAAAATTTCACACTGAAACCCGTTCAGCAAGCTGTTTAAGGCCTATTTGTCTAAGTCTGAACGGCTTAGTTGTTTACTATAAGTGTGGTGCCATTAACGACTACCGGGTAACTTTTCAGATACTCTGTGCCAACTCCCTCGGGAAAGGCGCCGTTGCTCAGGTTATATTTGGTTCCGCACTTCGGACAAACGGCTGTGCCCAGACCATCTTCTACTACATTTACCGATACTGTAGAGTTTGCTTCAACCGGACAAGCAGCATCATAGGCCACATAGTTATCGTCACCGAAAGTGGTGAATACCGATTTTCCCAGGATGAGGCCACCGTAACCAACAGCAATACCGTTGGTGTTTCGGGTTACCTTAGTAAAAAAGCCGGGCGTGGTGATGAGCGGATATTGCGCTGTATTATAAGTCAGCCTGAAACTAACATTCGGAATGCTCGATTCAGTGGCACCGTCGCAGGCACTCATCGTAAAGAGTGCAGCAATGGCCAGCAATAAGATTGAAAATTTCTGTGTAAGTTTAAACATCTGTAGCTAATAGTTTGGCTTCTGCCTCGCCAACCTTATCGAAATTGAAACCCGATGAGATCTCATCCATCAGTTTCTTTATTTCAGTATTGCAAAGGTTGCCGATGCTTCCTTCGTGTGTATGATTTACCTGTTTATTGTGTTCAAAGCGACCGGCTTCTATATCGAGCCCTACCTTTTTATAGGCGTCGCGGAAAGGCATACCTTCGGCAGCAAGGCGATTTACCTCTTCTACGCTAAAGATAAGCTTATATTTATCATCGTCAAGGATATGCTCATTCACCTGCATTTTGTCTACTATATATGTAGTCATTTGCAGACAATCTTTCAATTCCTGAAAAGCAGGAAGGAATACTTCTTTAATAATCTGAAGATCGCGGAAATAGCCCGAAGGCAGATTATTGGCAATCATCATGATTTGTTGCGGCAATGCCTGCAGCTTGTTGCATTTGGCACGGGTCAGCTCAAATACATCAGGATTCTTTTTGTGTGGCATGATGCTTGATCCTGTTGTACATTCGGCCGGCAACTTAATGAAGTTGAAGTTCTGGCTGTTAAACAGACAGGCATCGTAAGCCAGTTTGGCCACCGTGCCGGCAATGCTTGCCAGTGCAAAAGCCACGTTGCGTTCCAGCTTGCCACGACCCATCTGCGCATAAACCACATTATAGTTCATTGAATCAAAACCAAGCAGCTCGGTTGTCATCGTACGGTTCAGCGGAAACGAAGAACCATAACCGGCCGCTGAACCCAGCGGGTTGCGGTTGCACATCTTATAGGCCGCCTGCAAAAACAACATATCGTCGGTCAATCCTTCTGCGTAGGCACCAAACCACAGTCCGAAAGACGATGGCATGGCAATTTGCAGATGGGTATATCCCGGCATCAGTATATTTTTATAGCGTTCACTTTGGGTAATCAGTGCATCAAACAGCGTCTGTACCTCTGAGGCAATTTCCTGCAACTGAGTACGGGTAAAAAGTTTCAGGTCAAGTAGCACCTGATCATTGCGCGATCGTCCGCTATGAATCTTTTTGCCCACATCGCCCAGTCGGCGTGTCAGCATCAGTTCCACCTGCGAGTGCACATCTTCCACACCCTCTTCAATTGTAAAATTACCTTTGGCTGCTTCCGCATAAATCAGTCTGAGTTCTGCCAGCAGCTCATCCAGTTCTGGTTTAGTCAGCAAGCCGATGCTCTCGAGCATAGTGATATGTGCCATCGAGCCAAGCACATCATGCTTCGCCAGATAGAGGTCCATTTCACGATCGCGTCCCACGGTAAAGCGTTCAATCGCTTCGTTTACCTGTGTCGACTTTTCCCAAAGTTTCTGTGCCATCTTTATCTCTTAATATTGAATTGTAGCCAACATTTCGACCATTTTCTCCAATCCCTCTTTTAAAGGTTTCTGAACCATAGTCTTCATAAACGGATTTAACTCCATGCCGATAGTCACCTTCAGTTTACTTTCACGTTCGCTTACCGGTACTAACTGAATCCACAAATTGAAAGGAAGTGGTGAAGCCACAGTTTCAAATTTGATACATTTATGAGGCTCGCGCTCGATAATCTGCAGATTGATATTGCCTACCGGGCTAACGGTAAAGCTCAATGAGTCGCGGTCAAAGCTGATTTCCTGTACTTTGTCTTTTGGAATGCGATCTTTGATAGATTCAAGATTGTTTAGGTCTGCCAGTTTTTCAAAAATACGCTCTTGCGAGTAGGGTATTACCTTTACTTCACTTTCAAATTTTGTCATTACTATAGGTATTTAATGAAAAAAAGAAGGACAATCCAAACAACAACTGTTCGAATAGCCCTTCTGATTTATGGTGTGTAAATTCGATCAAATCTAAATTATTTTCCCGCGTCCCAGTGCGCAGGATCTTTGCGCCATTCGTTCAGTGTATCGACATCCGAAGATTCGATATAACCTGTACGTAAAGCTACATCAACTACAGCATCATAGTCTGTAAGTGTGATTAACGGAACTTTGGCATCTTTAAATGCTTTCTCTGCTACGGGGAATCCGTAAGTAAAAGCAGCAACCATACCAATTACGTCGCAACCATCGCGGCGAATGGCTTCAACAGCTTTCAAACTGCTACCGCCTGTCGAAATTAAGTCTTCAACAACAACTACCTTCATACCCGGGCGAAGTTCACCTTCTATCAAGTTTTCCAAACCATGATCTTTGGGTGTAGCGCGCACATATACAAATGGCAGATTCAATGCATCTGCAACAAGCGCACCTTGTGGAATAGCACCGGTAGCAACGCCTGCAACAGCATCTACCTGACCGTATTTTTCCATGATAAGACGCGTCATTTCTGTTTTTACGAATGTGCGGAGTGACGGATAAGACAAGGTCTTACGGTTATCGCAGTAAAAGGGCGATTTCCATCCGGATGCCCACGTAAAAGGGTTGGCAGGTTGTAGTTTTATCGCCTTAATTTTCAGAAGTTTCTCTGCGAACAATCTCTCTAAAGTTTTCATAACTAAGCTAACTTGATAATTATAGTGCAAAAATAGACAAAATAGAACGAATCTCAAAAGAAGAAACGTTTTTATTTTCCCGAACTATACATCGTATTCATCGCAGCCTTTCAGACATTTGCTGATATCGCCCATCTCAAACCCCCTGCTCAGTGCAAACCTGATCAGCTTTCCATTTAGCTCATAATCGCTTTTGGCCTTTGTAGAGCGCTTTTTGGCTGCAATCAGGCTCGTTAGGATTTCCAGATATTCTCTTTCATCAATGGCGTCCAGCGCATTGTAAATCTCAGAAGAAGAAATCTTTTTTAACGATAGCGCCTGGCGTATTTTTAACTTTCCCCACTTGGCAAAACGAAATTTATCCATCACAAAAGCACGGCAAAAGCGTTCTTCGCTTAAATAGTTCTCTTTTTCCAGTCGCTCTATAATACGTTCTATGGCTTCCGCATCGGTTTCCCACTTCTTCAGTTTCTCGCGAATATCGCTTTTGCATCGCTCGGCGGTGGCGCAATATGAACCTGCTCTTCTTAGTGCATCTTCTTCTTTCATCTTCTTCTATCTCTTTGTGGCCTTGGCAATTCTGTCATTACCACTTATATCTTTTATTATCTCTATGCCGGTATAGTTCAGCTCCAGAAGCATGGCTTTCATTTCGCTGGCATAGGCACGGTTGATCTCGAAATAGAGTGTGCCGCCGGGCTTTAACAGTGTTTGTCCTGTTTGCGATATTTTGCGGTAAAACAGCAATGGGTCATTCTGTGGAACAAACAGTGCCAGTTCCGGTTCCCAGTCGAGTACATTTCGCTCCATCTCCTCTTTTTCCGATGGCGTGATGTAGGGTGGGTTACTTACTATAATATCATACAACTCACTCTCTTCGCCGGCTTCCCATGCCAGTGCATCCTGTTTTGTGAAATTCACTCCTCCCTTCAGCGACTCATTGTTTTTGCGGGCAATGCGCAATGCGTCATCAGAGATGTCCCAGGCAGTCACATCGGCTTCAGGTAAAAGCAGACTTAGTGCAATGGCGATGCATCCGCTTCCGGTACCGATGTCCAGTATCCGCGGATTCTTTTTGGCCGATTCTCTGACAATCAGTTCGACTAACTCTTCTGTTTCGGGGCGGGGGATAAGTACACCCGGTTCCACACCAAAAGTATATCCGCAGAAGTTCGCTTCTTTTCTGATATACTGAATAGGCTCATGTTGCAATAACCGGTCCACGATGTTTTCCAGTTCTTCCAACTCCTTTGGCGATAAATCATTATCTTTGCCCAGATAGATGTCGGTAGCGCGGCGGCCGAAGATGTCGCACCATATCATCAGTGTGATGTTTCTGAGTTCGCCGGCTGTGAACATTTTGGCGAGGCGGTTTTTTATGTATTGGGAAACGCTTTGCATAATTACAGAATGAAGTTCGTGGAGAATATCTACAGACAAAAGTAATTTCTTTTAAGTAAACAACAGATGGAAAAGGCAGAAAAATATATGTGGCGATGCAT
>CAMTOS010000027.1 GCA_947074195.1 uncultured Bacteroides sp. | reverse complement strand
TAATGTTTGCATAGGTTTTGCTGAAATATCGGAAACTTGCCCAGATTCTTAAATCTTTAGTAATCTGATAGCTTGGGTCGAGTTCGATTATTACTTTCGGAATATCTGTTACGATATTGCCAGTTGCATCTATTTTAGATATATTGCCATCGCTGAATGTAACACCAGTTTCATATTTCTTGTATTTAGGAACTTGATAAGTAAACAGGAAGTGGAAATCAAATCCTTTAAATGGCTTGATCAACGCATCGGTTGTCCACCCCAGTGTCTGGATATCGTAACTCAAAGGAGCTGCTTTGATATCGGTATTGTTGTTAGGGTTAATCAGATTGAGGGTAGAGTTGTTATTAGTCTTTGCAATGTAAGTAAACAATGAAGTCAGACTCATCCAATCGTTGTTATAATACAATCCGGCACGTCCTAATGGAATAGTAATTTTATCTACATTCGGCATTTCAGCAGGTGCAAAGTTCGAAATGTTAGGATGTTGCAGATTATAAGTGAAATCGGCAGTAAATCCGAACTGATTAGTTACTTTATATGTTGCAGCTGCAGTGAAAGCCATATTCAGCCAATTATAACTAAAGTTACGAGGTTGAATCAAAGTTCCGTCAGATGCAGTGGCTCCAATGTGGTAGTTGGCAAAACGACCTACCGCCATACCATCTTCATTGTACACTGCAAGATTCTTCCCCGATAAACGTTGGTACTCTAAACGTGCACCATAATATACATTCCATTTACGATTAATATCCCAATCCTGAGTGGCATAAATGGCGAGCTTGTTTTCATATCCTTTATAATATTCAGAAGCATTCTGATTCAGATTATAATACGGTGTGTTGCCATAATAATTCATATTGGCGTTGTTAATTCCGTATAATAATTGTGGATATGCCTCTACTGTATGGTCATACATTGTGGTATTTGAGGCGTAATTTACCTTATAGAACCATTCATTCAACCCCACACGCCATGTTGTATTGTTGTATTGACGAGACAATTCACTGGTCATCATAAACTCATGGATATGTCCGCGATTAAAGCATGACATACGGCTCTGCACATAACCTTCATATGGTGAATAAGTGCCGTCCTCATTACGAAGTGTATAACCATCGGCAGCACTTTTCATATCCAGAGCCATTGGAGTCTGATAAAGATATGAACCCATCGAACGGTCATATTTCATGTTCAGGTTCCATTGTAATCCATTGTCCCATTTATAGCGGTTCAATACTGTAATTTGGTTGGCTTTGTTTTCGGGGGCATCATACAGGCTGGTGACTTTCATTTCACCTGTACGAATATCCATGTAAGGGATGTTAGATACGTCGGGAAGATAAGATGTTGTTCCTAGTTTGAAGCCCGGAATCTCTTCTATACTACCATCACCTTTATAGATAAAAGGTGCATTCGATGTTGCATTCATCAGATTGTGACTTTTGCTGTAGTGATAGATGGCAGACAACTGACCACGACCTTCATTATATAGTTTAGTCAATGCAAATTTATAGATCTCAGTCCGATCCTGATACTGAGCAAAACGAAGCTTAAAAGAACCCGGGTCGAAATTCTGATATACATTACCACTATAGAACCAGCCGTTACCGATAGCACCATTTACATTAACATCGAATTGTTGCTTACCAAACTGATTGGCACCGTAATTAATTGTAGCATTAAACTTCTTCTGACTATTCAATCCGAGCTGAGTAAATGAATTTACTGCATAACCGATGTTACCGGTTGTAATAGCAGTTTCTGATATTTTCATCAATCCGGTATGCTCCAGACTTGAATCACCACGCCAATGTGTGTTTACACCGTGCGGGGTTGACATATATACAACCGAGAGACCATTTTCAAGCACATTTACATCGCCACCAGGCAAGCCGATAGAAATTTCGCGAGGACCGTTTGCGCTCGAAGCATTGAGCATTACATTACGGTTGCTTTCTTCATTATTATTTTTTTTGGAAGGTGTCTCTGTTTTAATTGAATCCTGTTGTGCAAAGAGATTGGCAGAACATACAAATAATAATAGAAACAGATAAGTAGATTTACTCTTTAAAAGATTTTTCTTCATGGTATATATGCATAAAGTTTACTCTGCAAATTTATACGCATAAAGGGATCAGTACTGAAACAAATGTTTCGCAGACTATCACATTTGTTTCATTGCAACAAAAGTGACAGAGAATGCAACAATAATGCTATTACCAACTAAAAAAGGCCTCACAATGCCTTATAAAGCATAGTGAGACCTCCATATATGGATTGTATTTTTGTTACAGTAATCCTTTTTCTGAAAGATATCTTTCAACTTCGATAGCAGATTTACAACCACTTGCCGCAGCAGTAATTGCCTGACGATAATGAGGATCTGCAATATCACCTGCAGCATATACACCGGGAACTTTAGTTCGTGGCGATGCACCATCGGTAATGATATATCCAACTTCATCTGTATCGATATAAGGCTTGAAGATTTCTGAATTAGGCTGATGACCGATAGCAAGGAAGAAACCATCGATAGCGATAGAGTATCTTCTCTCGTCAGACTCGTTCCAGCGGAAAACTACGTTTGCACCTTCTACTCCGTTTTCGCCAAAAAGACCTGTTACATTGTGTTCGAAAAGTACTTCGATCTTTTCGTTCTGCATCACACGTTCCTGCATAATCTTTGATGCACGAAGAAATGGTTTACGAACAATCAGATAAACTTTTGATGCTAATCCTGCCAGATAAATCGCCTCTTCACAAGCAGTGTCACCACCACCTACTACAGCAACCACTTTCTTACGATAAAAGAAACCATCGCAGGTAGCACAAGCACTTACTCCCATTCCGGCATATTTCTTTTCATCTTCCAGACCAAGATATTTAGCCGTTGCACCGGTAGCAATAATTACCGTAGTTGCTTCGATCTCTTTTTTACCGTCAATGATAATTTTATTCTTGCCTTCTTCGAGGTGTGCTTTTGTTGCGATACCAAAGCGGATATCTGCACCAAAACGTTCAGCTTGTTTACGAAGATCTTCCATCATTGCCTGTCCGCTGATGCCTTCAGGGTAGCCGGGAAAGTTCTCTATATCAGTAGTAGTAGTAAGCTGACCTCCGGGTTGCAGACCTTCATAAAGCACAGGCGACAAGTTAGCTCTGCCGGCATAGATAGCTGCAGTGTATCCTGCAGGGCCGGAACCGATAATCAGACATTTTACTTTTTCAGTTTCCATAATATATTGTTTATACGTTTATTAATTCAGATTCACCGGGATTATCTCAAATCGATAACCTCCACTTTAGGATACTTCTTTTTATCGAACACAAAATCATGTTGAGCAAACTTCACATTGGGTTTATAGTTTTCGATAGCAATATCATTTAAAGTGCCATCGCGCAAAGT
Source organism: uncultured Bacteroides sp. (assembly GCA_947074195.1). Taxonomy (GTDB): domain Bacteria; phylum Bacteroidota; class Bacteroidia; order Bacteroidales; family Bacteroidaceae; genus Bacteroides. The sequence continues at coordinate 29,457 of CAMTOS010000027.1, read as the reverse complement.
TGCCTGAATGTATAACAGCTGATAGGTATCACGCGTAATATACAGAGTCATCTGCGCTACATTGTTATCCGGATGCAAGGCATTAAGTACCACCTCGTAAACTGATTTGCCTTTATAGGTCGTCTGCGTTCCCAATGATGAACCATAATTATCTTTATACAGATATAGAAGTGCATACGGATTCAGACTCTGAAGTTCTTCAGATGTTGGTTCGGTAACTGTCACTTCATTACTATCTGCCAGATAACTCCATTGGGTTTTACCATCGAAGTAGGTTGTAGCTTCAGGAGTAATCAGTACGAATTTATCCTTATCGACACAAATCTCACCACTTGCATGTCCCTGAGTAAAACCATTATGCGAAATTGTCAGATCGAAGTTAGCTTTAATTCCGCCCGCTTTCTCAAAAGCCTGCGCCGTTTTACTGAGTATTTCGTGGGCCGACTGAGCCAGCACATTGTTTACAGAACACACACATAAAAGGATATAGAATAAATATCTTTTTCTCATATTTTCAGGAACACAGATTACATTAAATTGTTCAGTTTCACATCAAGGTCGCGCTCGTCTACACATAGCACTTCGCGAGGCTTACTACCCTGAGCTTTGCCCACAACACCGGCTCTTTCGAGTTGATCCATAATACGTCCGGCACGGTTATAACCAATAGCGAATTTACGCTGGATAAGCGATGTAGAACCCTGCTGATTGATAATAATTAGTCGGGCAGCTTCTTCGAACAGCGGGTCAAGACCCGAAAGTTCCATATCATCCAAACCGCCTGAAGCATTATCCGGATTGACATATTCGGGCAGATAGAATGGTGTCGGATATCCCTGTTGTTTTGCGATAGCTCTGGTAATCTCTTCCACTTCGGGGGTATCGATAAAGGCACATTGTACACGTACCGGATCGGCTCCTTGCAGGAATAGCATATCACCACGACCAATCAACTGATTTGCACCAGGACGGTCGAGAATTGTACGCGAGTCCATCATAGAAGATACACGGAATGCCACACGAGCCGGGAAGTTGGCTTTAATGGTACCGGTAATAATATTTGTTGTCGGACGCTGCGTTGCAATAATCATATGAATACCCACCGCACGCGCCAGCTGTGCAATACGTGCAATCGGCAATTCAATTTCTTTGCCGGCAGTCATAATCAAGTCACCAAACTCATCGATTACCACTACGATATATGGCATAAACTTATGACCCTTCTCAGGATTCAGTCTGCGGTTGATAAACTTCTCATTATACTCTTTAATATTACGAACATGCGCCATTTTCAACAAATCGTAACGGGTATCCATCTCCACACAAACCGAATTCAGCGTTTGCACCACTTTCGTCACATCGGTAATAATAGGTTCACCATCATCGGGCAATTTCGCAAGGAAATGATTCTCGATTACCGAATAAATACTGAACTCCACCTTTTTAGGGTCAATAAGTACAAACTTAAGTTCGGCAGGATGTTTCTTATATAATAACGAAGTAATAATCGCATTCAGACCCACAGATTTACCTTGTCCGGTAGCACCAGCAACAAGTACGTGAGGCATTTTACAAAGATCGACCATAAAGACATCATTCGTAATGGTACGACCAAATGCAATCGGCAAATCGTAAGTAGACTCCTGGAATTTGCGGCTACCAATGATGCTTTGTCCCGATACAATCTTAGGCGATGAATTAGGCACCTCAATACCGATTGTACCCTTACCCGGTATCGGTGCAATGATACGGATACCCAAAGCAGAAAGGCTTAGAGCGATATCATCTTCGAGTCCGCGAATTTTAGAAATACGCACCCCTTGTTCAGGTGTAATTTCGTATAGCGTAACAGTTGGTCCTACCGTAGCAGTAATGCCGGTAATTTCAATACCAAAACTTCGTAGGGTAGAAATAATTCTGTTCTTATTGGCCAGCTGTTCTTCGGTATTCACTACCGGCTCATTATTTTCATAATGCTTCATCAGTTCCACAGAAGGGAAACGATAGCTTTGTAAATCAAGTTTAGGATTATATGGCGTCAATTCATTGCCCACATAGTCTTCGTCTTCATCGATCGGTGCTTCGATATTGAAAGTCGGTTCTTTCGCATCTTCAGCGTCATCTTCAGTCTCTTCATCGATTATTTCTTCACGACGAGGTTCGGGTTCAAAAGTATCTTCCTCTTCCATCACAGGGTTCTGTGCAGGTTCTTCGTAAACAATTTCTTCAGATGGTGCATTGATCGGAAAATCGAGAACAACTTCCTGTTCATTAGGGAATTTCACTTCATCTGTAACCAGATTACCGGTAGACTGCGACATAGAAACTGCATCTTCAGAAGTCGCAGTTTCAGGCTGAGCCTCTTTCTTTTTGCGTTTCAGGTATTTAAAAGAGAAGAATTCGCGAAGAAGATTAATCACATTATTATTCAGGAAGATAGCCAGACATAATGCTGTAATCAGCAGAAACAGCCATAAACCGACTGCACCGATTTGACCTTCGAACCAGTTGGCTACATTATATCCATGCAAACCACCCCAGTAAATAGAAGTATCTAAATAAATGGCCTGAAAAGCAAAGCCAAGAAACAATGAAAACCAGATCATCAGCAATGAACATGAAATGAACCATTTCCATACACGTACTTTCCATACATGCATCATTTTCATACCACTGGCAATAAGGAAAGCCAGAATGAAAAGCGATCCGAACCCAAAGCATACATTAATCAGATAATTTGATATCTGAGCACCACGCAATCCGGCATTATTTTTTGTCTGATGCGCAATTTCATTTAAATCGGCAGCCGTGCTGTTTTCTATAATGCTCTGATCGGCCGAATTATTAAATAAAAATGATGCGAATGCTAAAAGCAGAAATATTGCGAATATCACAAAAGTTAAACCCACACAGAAGTGAAACGTTTCGCTTTTGAAAAATGCCATCGTTTTTTTTGCAGAAGAGACAGATTTTGTTCCTTCACGTTTGTCTGATTTCTTTTTTGCCATTATACCTTAAGCTTAATAATCTTTTTATGTTGCAAAAGTAATAAAAAATAGTCGTGAATTTGCTCGTTAAAGTTAAAGTTAGGAGGAAAAAATAAAAGTATTTACAGCTTATTTCACACATGCATCTCGTTATCTAATCATTACCTGCCGGATGAAGAGTTTATGAACTCGCTTTAAGCAGAATGCTGCAAAGCCTTTTGCACTTTGGTGCACAGGGCTATGCACTTTGTTGCAGAAGGCTATGCATTTTAGTGCATAAAGCTATGCACTAAATCAAATAAATGTTAACAGGAATCTCTCGATGTATAAATATCAGATTATACAGAGCATCCGTGTCCGGCCGGAGAAACATATTTTATATCATTATCTTATTCCCTTATAAGCTTTTTTCGTAAATTTGCATTTTAAACTCATATTTATATGAAAAAGGAGAGCCAAACTATATTTGATAATAATGTCATCGAATTCGTGACCGTTGCCGCAGAATACTGCGTTTTCTTAGAACGTGCAGCTCAGCTGAGCCGGCCGGAATTTACCGATAAAGTACTAAAATTACTGCCACTACTCTATCTGAAGGCCTCCTTACTTCCCAAATTAGAAAGAATTACAGATGACTCTCTTGAAGTTTTCGTCACAGAAGCTCAATATGAAAATATTCGTCAGCAAGTGGCAGCTGTGATGACCGACAAAGATGACTATCTGGAAGTGTTTGTTCCCGATATGATCTACAGCGATCAGCCCATCAAAAAAAATATTTCAGAAGATCTGGCTGATATTTATCAGGACATTCGCGACTTCATCTTTGTTTTCCAACTTGGTCTCAACGAAACAATGAATGATTCTTTGTGCGTTTGTCAGGAGAATTTCAAAACAATATGGGGGCAGAAACTTGTTAATACATTGCGTGCATTGCATGATGTAAAATATAATCAAAACCCGGAAGATGAAGATTCGGATGAATTCAGCGAGGAAGATATGGATTTCGATGATGATGATTCTTTAGGTTTTGAATGATAAATGAATAATGGTAATTGAAAGAACTATAAATAAAGAAGAGCTCAGAGAATTGCCCAAAGCTGTTTTTCCCGGGCGCATATATGTTGTTCAGACCGATGCAGAGGCAGAGAAGGCTGTAAATTTTCTGAAAACACAGGATGTAGTTGGTATCGATAGCGAAACCCGCCCTTCGTTTAAAAAGGGAAGGATACATAAAGTGGCATTACTCCAGGTCTCGACTGCCGATTGCTGCTTTTTGTTTCGTCTGAATCTTATAGGTATTCCTGCTTCACTGATTTCGCTTTTGGAAGATCCCAATGTACTGAAAGTAGGTTTATCTTTAAAAGATGACTTCCTGATGTTGCACAAGCGGGCTCCGTTTAATCCGGAAGGTTGCATAGAGCTTCAGGAGTATGTACGCGCTTTTGGTATTCTCGATAAAAGTCTGCAAAAGATATATGCACTGTTGTTTCAGCAGAAAATCTCGAAATCACAACAGCTATCCAACTGGGAAGGTGAAATTCTTACCGATGCGCAAAAGCAATATGCAGCAATGGATGCATGGGCTTGCTACAGCATCTATAAACTATTAGAAGAATTGTTGAAAACCGGTGACTTTGAAATTGCACCGATGAAAGAAGACAATGTATAATCAATTAAAATCCGAACTATCTATATAATATGGTTAAATTATACCTAAAACCAGGAAAAGAAGAGTCTTTGAAAAGATTTCATCCCTGGATATTTTCCGGTGCTATCGCACATTTTGACGGTGAACCCGAAGAGGGCGAAATTGTAGAAGTATATACTTCGAAAAAAGAATTCATAGCTCAGGGACATTTTCAGATTGGCAGTATCGCTGTACGTGTATTGTCGTTTAAACCAGATCCGATTAATCTCGATTTCTGGAAGAAAAGACTTGCCGTTGCTTATGATTTACGTAAAAGCATTGGCGTAGCTGATAATCCAGACAACAATACTTACCGCCTTGTACACGGCGAAGGAGATAGTCTTCCCGGACTTATTATTGACGTCTATGCTAAAACAGCTGTAATGCAGGCTCACTCTGCCGGTATGCATATGGATCGTATGGATATAGCAAAGGCACTGACTGAAGTGATGGATGGTGTAATTGAGAACATTTATTATAAATCGGAAACAACGCTTCCGTATAAAGCTGACCTTGCACCGGAAAATGGTTTTCTTCTTGGTGGTAGCAGCGATAATATTGCCGTTGAAAATGGCCTGAAGTTTCACGTAGACTGGCTGAAAGGACAAAAAACCGGTTTCTTTGTAGATCAGCGTGAAAACCGTGCACTACTCGAAAAATATTCACGCAACAGAAGCGTTCTTAATATGTTTTGCTATACTGGTGGATTCTCATTCTACGCTATGCGTGGAGGCGCTAAACTAGTACACTCGGTAGACAGTTCGGCTAAAGCCATCGACCTGACCAATAAGAATGTTGAATTAAACTTCCCCGGCGATCCACGTCATGAGGCTTATGCAGAAGATGCATTTAAGTATCTTGACCGCATGGGCGACCAGTATGATCTGATTATCCTGGACCCTCCTGCTTTTGCCAAGCATAAAGATGCTTTGCGTAATGCACTGCAGGGATATCGTAAACTCAATGCTAAGGCATTCGAGAAAATCAAACCCGGTGGTATCCTCTTTACATTCTCTTGCTCGCAGGTTGTTACCAAAGAGCAATTCCGTACAGCGATTTTTACCGCTGCAGCCATATCAGGTCGCAACGTTCGCATTCTGCACCAGCTTACTCAGCCTGCAGATCATCCCGTGAATATTTACCATCCTGAAGGTGAATATCTGAAGGGATTAGTATTATATGTTGAATAATTACTCGATTATAAAACCATAAAACACCTGCAAAGTATAAAATATGTTAACTTAAGAAAGTTTTTAGTAAACTCATTATGTTTTATAACATCATTTCGTTTACATTTGCAATGTGTTTTTCATGGTATTAGATTTAAGGTTAATAAAGATTGGCTGTCTGGGATAGATAGCCTTCTTTTTTTTTATACCCCTATCCTCTTTTTATCACTTATTATCGTTTCTTAAATAACTTCCTATAGTCGAAAAACATTATCTTTGCGTCATATACATACTATGCAAACGTTTTAATAGAATAAATATGAGCATTAAAAATCGACTGATTCTGATGAATTTCCTCCAGTTCTTCATTTGGGGGTCATGGCTAATTTCACTTGGAGCTTATTTGGGCGGTGTCCTCAATTTTGAGGGTGGCCAGATTGGAGCTATTTTCGCAACAATGGGTATCGCTTCGCTTGTTATGCCCGGCTTAATGGGTATTATTGCAGATAAATGGATAAACGCTGAGCGTTTATATGCAATTCTTCACTTCTTAGGCGCAGGTTTCCTGGTATTCGCTTCCTTTGCAAAAACTTATGATGCCATGTACTGGGCAATGTTTCTTAATCTTCTGGCATATATGCCTACCCTTTCATTGGCAAATACCATATCGTACAATGCCCTCGAAAAGTATAACTGCGACATTGTAAAAGACTTCCCCCCGATTCGTGTTTGGGGTACCGTTGGTTTTATCCTTGCCATGTGGACAGTCGATTTAACTGGTTTTAAAGGAAATAATGCACAATTTTATGTAGCTGCTGTATCTTCGGTTCTGTTAGCTATATATTCATTTACACTACCTCCATGTCCGCCAAGCAAAAGCGAAACAAAATCTTTTGCCGAAGCTTTTGGTTTGAATGCTCTCTTCCTGTTCAAACGCAAGAAAATGGCGATCTTCTTCGTATTTTCAATGCTTTTAGGAGCGGCTCTTCAGATTACAAACAGCTATGGAGACCTCTTTCTGACAAGTTTTAAAGATATTCCTGAATATGCAGATTCGTTTGGTGTAAAACATTCGGTGATTCTGCTTTCTATGTCACAAATCAGTGAAACCGTATTTATTCTTGCTATTCCTTTCTTCCTGAGACACTTCGGTATCAAGAAAGTAATGCTTATCAGTATGTTTGCATGGATGCTTAGATTTGGTCTATTCGGTCTGGGTAACCCTGGTCCGGGCTTATGGATGTTGTTATTATCAATGCTTGTTTATGGTATGGCATTCGATTTCTTCAACATTTCGGGCTCATTATTTGTTGAAATTGAAACAAGTCCTAAAATTCGTGCCAGTGCACAGGGCTTATTCTTCATGATGACAAACGGATTGGGTGCCATCATTGGTGGTTATGCCAGTGGTGCAGTTGTTGATGCATTCTCTGTATATCAAAATGGAGAGCTTATAAGTCGTAACTGGCCCGATGTGTGGTACATATTTGCCGCATATGCATGTTTCATCGGAATACTCTTTGCGATTGTCTTCCGGTATAAACATAATCCGGACGATTTAATTAAAAAAGTTCATGAATAATAAAGTTGAACTCGAAGTAATCGATGTTTCAAACAGCCATGCACAGATTGGTGCATACGCACTGATTCTTGGCGAAAAAGAAGGTACCCGGCAGCTTCCGATTATTATCGGATCTGCCGAGGCACAAGCTACATTAATATGCCTTAAAGGCACAAAGACCCCGCGTCCGCTAACTCACGATCTTTTTTCTTCGTGTATCGAAGTGTTGGGTGGGCAGATTCTCCGGGTTCTGATTTATAAAGTTAAGGAAGGTGTCTTTTACTCCTATATATACATAAAGCAGAACAGCAATATCATTCGTATAGATGCACGTACATCTGACGCTATTGCACTGGCTTTAAGGAGTAATGCACCTGTTTATATTTACGAGAGTATTCTCGAAAAAGAATGTATCCGTCAGGAAGAAGAGAAATATCAGGAAAATCAATCTCCGGATATGGATAAACCTGGAACTACTAAAGTGGAACTGGAACAGGCTTTAAGAAAAGCAATTGCCGATGAGAACTATGAACTGGCTGCTTGCATTCGGGATGAAATACAAAAACAAAGATAATCATGCATGTCTTTTACGCACCAGATATTGAACTAACTCACCAGCTTCCCGAAGAGGAAAGTATGCACTGCGTACGTGTATTGCGCTTAAAAGAAGGAGATAAAATCAGTATAACTGATGGCAAAGGAAGTTTTTATACTGCGGTAATATCGGCCGCCCATCAAAAACGTTGTTTGGTAGAAATCCTTGAAAAACATCCTCAACCTGCTTTATGGACAGGATATTTGCATTTGGCCATTGCACCTACCAAGAACATGGACCGCAATGAATGGTTTGCAGAAAAGGCTACAGAGATTGGTTTTGATGAATTGACTTTTCTGAATTGCAGATTCTCAGAACGAAAAGTGATAAAAAACGAGCGTATCGAAAAAATACTGGTTTCGGCCATAAAGCAATCACTGAAAGCCCGTTTACCTAAACTCAATGAAATGACGCCTTTCGAAACATTTATCAGACAACCGTTTGAAGGGCAAAAATTTATAGCCCATTGTCATGATGGAGAAAAACAAGAACTAAAAAAGTGTATTGACCCCACTGGCAATGCGCTTATACTAATTGGCCCCGAAGGCGATTTCAGCGAAGAAGAGGTTGCAAAAGCCATAGAGCAGGGATTTATTCCTGTAAGCATAAGCAACTCGAGACTGCGGACTGAAACTGCGGCACTGGTGGCCTGCCATACTTTAAATCTGTTTCATACACCCTAAAATCAATATGTTATGGTAAGAAAAATCGTCTCGACTCTTTCAGTAATCATATTACTGATTGGCATCCTGACCGGATGTTCGAAAAAAACTAATGAGTATACTGATGTTATACCTGCTGATGTTGCTACTCTTTTCTCACTCGATTTAAAATCGCTCTTTAGCAAAACTGGTGTGACTTCTGATGAAGTAACACAAATGAAGCAAGAGTTCATTGCGGCTATTAGCAGTGGAATGAGTATGCATAGCATGGAGCAAATACAAAAAATACTAACTGACCCTAAAGAGTCTGGTATTGATTTTGAAAAGCCTATCTATTTATTCTTCAATAAAGAAATGTCTGTTACCGCACTTGTAAATAAGGTATCGGATGAGACAAAGCTGAAATCGACTTTAGACATCATGAAAGATGAGAAGATGTTTACTGTCATCGAAAAAGGGAAGAACTATGAATATATTGTAATCAATAACAATGTTATTATTGCTTTCAATACGCATTCATTAATGATTCTTGCATTGCAAAGCCCTAATCAGCTATCGGCAGCCAAGAATAAGGTGAGTGAATGGATGAATCAGTCCCGCGAAAATAGTATCGAATCTAACGGTGCATTCAAGAAGATGACCGAAAAGAGAGGCGATATTCATTTTCTTTCTACAGCAACGTCAATGACGACGCTTTACGGACAACACCTTAAAAAGGATTTAGGCTTTGAGGATATTGACTTCAACGATTTATATATTTATGGTGCCGTACAATTTGAACAAGGTAAAATCGGTTCTGATTTCGCTTATTATTCTGATAATGCAAAAATTAATGAGCTTATTAGCACACAAGAGGCTGTTTCTACGATATTAAAGAATTCTTTTGTAAAATATTTCCCCAAAAATACACTTGCTTATCTGACTACAGGAATTGATGGAGATAATCTTTATAAGCTTATTTCATCGAGCAAAGGCTATGACAGTGATTTTACTCCAGCACAGGAAGAGTGTCTGAATAAAACGCTGACTGCTATCGACGGTGATGTTTCGATCGGTATAACCGGACTGGAATCAAACAACATGCCGGAAGTTAAGATGTATGCAGCAGTTGATAATGATGATTTCCTTCAACTATTATATACCAATCAGAGCAGCTTCGCTAAACATGGAATCAGTATCAATCAAATAGCTGATGGTATTTATCAGTGTGTGCAATCTGATTTTAGCTTTTATTATGGTGTGAAGAATAATATCTTGTTTATGAGCACTACTCCTGTTACAGATGATATTTTCAAAGATTTCACTCCTGACATTTCTACTGCATCATTCGGAGCTGAAATGAAAGATAAGAAGTGCTTCTTTGTACTTAATGTAGAACAGGTTCTTGATCTGCCTATTCTTAAACTTCTGGCAAGCCTTGGCGGCAAACAATATCAGATTTATTATGAAATGGCAAATAAAATAGATTATATCGATTTTGTAAATGATAAGAATAATGTTTCGCATCTCAATATTGTGATGAAAAACAACAATACAAACTCTTTAGCCCAGATTGTGGAATATGCTAAATTGTTTCTGGCATTTTTATAAGAATTAATTATCCATGCAGAAAATACATCTTCAGCAAACACTTCCCGAAGTGTTTGCTGATTTAAATTCTATACGATCTGATGTCTGGCACAAGGATCTTTCTTTTGAAAAAGGAAAGTACTATCTTATTGAAGCAGCATCGGGTACCGGCAAATCTTCTTTATGCAATTTCATTTATGGATATCGCAATGACTATCAGGGTATCATTAATTTCGATGAAACAAATATCAGGAATCTGAATATCAAAGAATGGACTAACATACGGCGACAATCAATAAGTATGTTGTTTCAGGATTTGCGTCTTTTTAAAGAACTTACCGCTTTAGATAATATTCGCATTAAAAATCATCTGCATCCTTTTAAAAAGAAAAAGGAAGTTATTGCTTTGTTTGAACGACTGGGTATTGCGGATAAACAAAAAACGAAAGTAGAAAAACTTTCGTTTGGTCAACAACAAAGAGTCGCATTTATCCGTGCGTTTTGCCAACCTTTTGATTTCATCTTTCTGGACGAGCCCATCAGTCATCTTGATGACGATAACAGCCGCATCATGAGTGAAATCCTTATTGAGGAAGTGAACAAACAACAAGCCGGAGTCATCGTTACTTCTATTGGCAAACATATTGAACTCCCTTATCATCAGATTCTTAAACTTTAGCATTCTTCAGACATGAGACTTATCTGGAAATTACTCCGTCAGCATATCAGCACCGCACAATTAGCCGGCTTCTTTCTTGCCAACCTTGTGGGTATCATCATTGTGTTACTGACCATACAGTTCTATAAAGATGTTTATCCGGTATTTTCCGGTAAAGATGGCTTGATGAAGAATGAATATATTATCATTTCAAAGAAGATATCTGCACTGAGTGGTCTGATTAAGAAATCCAATACGTTTACAGAAGAGGAAATAAAAGATCTGGAGAAACAGCCGTTTGTTGAAGAAGTCGGCCCTTTTACTCCCTCTTTGTTTAAAGTTACCGCAGGAATTGGCGGTGGCAAATCGGGTATGCAGTTATATACCGACATGTTTTTCGAGTCTGTACCAGACGAATTTATCGATGTGGATATCGACAAATGGAAAACATCGCCGGATGAAGAAGGTATGATTCCTATCATTATCCCACGCAATTATTTAAACCTCTATAATTTCGGTTTTGCCCAAAGCCAGAATCTGCCACAACTTTCTGAAGGTTTGGTGGGAATGGTGAAACTTAATATCCATATTCGTGGTAATGCCGGAAATAAAGATTATAAAGGAAATATTGTCGGCTTCTCTAATAGGTTAAATACGATTCTTGTGCCAGAATCTTTTCTGAATCAGGCAAATGCAACATTTGCACCGTACGAAGAGGCAAACCCGTCACGCCTGATTGTTGAGGTTAAAAATCCGGCCGATCCTGCCTTGGTGAGTTATATCGAAAAGAATGGTTATGAGACAGAAAACGAGAGTTTGGATTCGAGCAAAACTACACATATACTACGTATAATTACGGGTATCATTATCGGTATCGGATTGCTGATTTGTCTTTTAGCATTTTACATATTGATGCTCAGCATATTTTTGTTGCTGCAGAAGAATACAACTAAACTAACCAATCTGATTCTGATTGGCTATTCGCCTGCACAAGTGGCACGTCCTTATCAAATCATTACTATTGGCTTAAACATTCTTGTATTATTGCTTGCCATTATCGCAGTGCTTTGTATCAGACCATTATATGCTCGCTTGCTTTCAGATCTCTTTCCGATGTTTACGCTTTCATCAGCATATATCATTTACATTACGGGAACCATCATAACAATTGCAATTACAGTTGTGAATTTGATAATTATCCGCCGTAAGATTTATGCGCTGGCTAAAGCGCATAAATAATCTCTCATTCCCGGAAAGCTGCTGAATATTCAGTAGGAGACATTCCATATTTATTCTTAAAAGAGTTAGAGAAATGCGATAGGTTGATATGACCGGTAGCATAAGCTACATCTGAAATCGTGAGTTTCTTATCAGTTTTCAGTAAATTGGCAGCCTGCTGCAAACGAATATTCTTAATGAAATCGCGGGCAGAAAGGTTAGTCAATTCTTTAAGTTTACGATAAATGTGTACTCTGCTCATCCCCACTTCACTGGCAAGCATTTCCACATTAAATTCCGGATTAGCAATGTGCTCATTTACAACACGCATTACTTTATCCATAAGAATATCATCAGACGATTTTAAACTGATTGAATCTATTTTATCTTCTTGTTGCTGTGCTCCACTAAACTTATTACGCAATAATTTACGGTTCGATATCAGATTATTGATTGTCCCTTTCAACAATTCGGTATTGAAAGGCTTTACCAGATAGGCATCTGCTCCCATATCTATTCCTTCCAGTTTATCATCTGAAGCAGAACGGGCCGTTAGAAGTATAACGGGCAGATGATTAACATTTGTATTTTGTTTTATCTTTCGACAGAGTGTAAACCCATCCATCTCGGGCATCATCACATCACTGATAACTAAATCGGGAGTATCAGTAAGAATCTTATCATATGCATCTTTACCGTTACTGCTTAATATGATGCGGTATTCATCAGAAAGCTCGGATTTCAGATAATTCTGTATTTCGGGTTCATCTTCAGCAACAAGAATTCTGAATTTAGATTTAGCACGTATATTTTTTTCGACAGCAGATTCCTGATTTATGTCTTCAAATATTTCATTATAACCAACCAGATTATGTCGTGCATCAGGAGTAATTTCTATATTTCTTTCATATTCATCCGGGCGTAAATGAGAATTGCCCAATGGAATCCGGACTACAATACGACATCCCTGTCCATCTTTACGATTCTCAGCATAAATGATGCCATGGTGAAGTTCAACCAGAGAACGCGATAAATGTAACCCAATACCTGTACCAAAGTTGGATTTTGTTTTATCATTATCTACCTGATAGAATCTTTCGAATATTCGTTCAATTTTAGCCTCATCAATGCCAATACCTGTATCTGTAATGCTGATTTCAAAATAATCGCGCAAAGCATCATTACGATTAAGGTCTTGCCCTACCGATAAATCGACCATCACCATTCCACCGCTTTCAGTATATTTCAAAGCATTTGACAAGGTATTCATCAACACTTTATCGAAATTATTTAAATCTACATATACCATTAACTGAGGTAACGTATTATTAAACTTCATTTCTATTCCCTTTAACTGGGCAGCATACTCGAAAGTAGTCATCACATCACATATGAAACCGACCATATCAGTCTGACGAAACTTCATATGCATTTGTCCTTTGTCAATCTTGCGAATATCCATGAGTTGATTGATTAATCGCAAAATACGCTGACTATTACGATAAATCATCAGATAAGTTTTCTTAAGCTCAGCATCTTTTGTGGTGTTCAGTAATTTCTCCAACGGATTAATAATTAATGTCATTGGTGTACGAATCTCATGCGAAATATTAATAAAGAACTGCAGTTTTGCTTCATTTAATTCTTCAGCATGATCGCGTTTCATTAATTCACGACGATGATTGATACGGGTAAGTATGATTTTGATTACAATATAAATCAACAAAAGAAACATAAAGAAGTAGATCCAGTAGGCCCACCACGTAAGATACCATGGTGGAGTTATTATAATACTAATGGTACGTGCTTCGGAATATTCACCTAGATTAAATGAACGGACATGAAAAGTATACCGGCCCGGAGGAAGATTGTTATACGTTACCCGGTTAACACCCGGATCAGTATTCAGCCACTGCTGACTCAATTCATCGATTTTATACTGATAAGACATTTGTTCTGTGTTACTGTATTGTAAAGTAGAAAACACAATGCTGAACGTATTGTCATTATGGTGCAACTGAAAGATGTTGGATTGCTGTACGGAAGTATAAATAACCGGTTTCCCTCCGGATTGAGTAGTACGATTAATAGGATCGGTAAATAAATAAAATTCAGTAATCAGAACTTCTGTTTTTTTAGGCGATCCTTTTATTTTCTCAGGCATAAATGAAGTTATTCCATTAATACCCCCGAAATAAAGTATCCCCTGAGCATCTCTGTGGTAAGATCCATGCGTAAATTCATTGCCCTGCAAACCATCACCGGCATAATAATTAATAAACCTGTCTTGCACCTTACTATATTTACTAATTCCTTTATAAGTGCTCATCCAAAGATTACCATCCGTATCTTCACATATCCCGCAAATAACATTATTGGGTAAGCCATTTGTTGTATCATAGTTAATGGACTCACCTGTATTTTTATTCAACTTAAATAATCCGTCAGTGGTTCCTGCCCATATATTACCATCTCTATCTTCAACAAGAGAATAACCAACACAGTATGAGATTAAAGTATTTATATTATTTATATCTAAAAAAGAAGATGTTTTGGGATTAAAACAACTCACACCTTTATAGTGACCAATCCAGATAAGTCCCTCTTTATCACAATAAAGTGTATTTACCCAGTCGTTAGTTAGTTCATTACGATTAAAATCATCCTTCTCATCTTTAGAAGATTCAAAATGGATAAGATTTTTTGTGTGAAGATTATATTGATAGAAACCGGCACCTAATGTTGCGATATAAAGATTTCCGGAGTGGTCTTCCGTAATAGACATCACTTTTTCGCTGGCTATTTTTAATGGTTGTTCGAACTTACCATTCTTTCTGTCAAGTAATAAGAGTCCCTGCATATAAGAACCGAGCCAAAGATTATTCTGCGAATCTTCGAAGATGCTCATTACTGTATTCCCAACAGGATAAGATGCATTACGCAATGCATAATGATTTAAGCGTTTACCCGATTCATCGAGTTCAAAAACACCTTCACTGTCAGCACCTACCCATAAATGATTATCTTCAGTACGGTAAACAGACATGATGCAACGCTGTCCGATAGGATTATAATGAACGGATTTACTGCCCATATAGCGAAAATCATTTTCCGTCTTTGGCAATAAGATAATTCCTTTTTGAAAAAGACCTATCCATAAATTCTTGTCCCGGTCTTCGAGAATGGCATGTACCTTTCCATCTGAAAAATCAAACGGTGCATCATTTATAGTATAATTATCTACCACATTTGCGGAAGGATTATAATACATTAAACCCTGACCATCTGTGCCTATAATAAGTTTACCTTCGATAAACGAAAGACAATACACCGATATTTTATTGCCATTGCGGTGATAGATAGTTTCAAAACGATTATTCTTCGAATCATAACGGGATAATCCTTGTTTCTGCGTCCCGATAAACAGGTTTCCACCAGAATCCTCAATTATAGAAGAGATATTATTATCAATAATTTCCGGATATTTATAAGTTGAGATTTGCCCCGTTGAAGGTGCATAACGAATCAAGCCATTACCCTCAGTACCAATCCATACGGAGCCGAAGGAATCTTCATAAAAGCAGGATTGAAAATTGTAGTTGCCATGATAAAGTTTATGATCTAATGATTTAGCTACAGAAGAATTATCGTCTAAACAAAACATTCCTTGTCCGGAGGTACTGATCCATACTTCATTATTATTTAATTCGACAATCTGAGTAACATGTGGAAAAACCTGCTTATCAGAGCGAATCATTGGTATTTCCTGGTAAGTATCCGTTTCTCTGTCATATTTCATTAATCCGTCAATGCATCCAATCAATAAAACATTCTTTTTGGTTTCATATATTGTACGAACATAGTTATTCTTTATATCCGTATCTACACCCGAAGTTTGTTTATAGTTTACAAAGCGTCTCCCGTCAAAACGACTAAGACCATATTCGGTTGCCATCCAGATATAACCATGTTTATCCTGATAAATATGATTAATGAGACTGCTTGACAAACCTTGTTCAGTCGAATAATATCTGCCAGTTTGTGCAGCAATTCTTACAGACTTGCAAATACAAATAAGCAAGAATAGAAATAGAGTGTATTTTTTCATTTAATGTATCAGATTCGTGTGCATTAGCTTATAAAAACAAAAATATACAAAGGTTTATTAACTTCAAACATCTCAGAGGAATATTCGCAATAATGACTAAAAGATATTTCTCAAACTAATGTTTGTTTTTAAAATCTGCGCTGATTCATTTTGCTAAAACGAACCAATAAATGTGAATTTAACGTGGTTTATATACATACAACAAAGCTATTCCTTAATTTATGTATCATTGACAACAGCAATTGTAACATATAAAACATAAATGTAACAAGAGATTAGTATAAGCGGAACATTTAACAAACCCCATTCGCATAAGATAAAATATCTTTGTGTCAAAGAAAATATGTTTAACCAGCATCTAATCAATTAACCAAATGAAAACTTGAAAGGACATCATACGACAGGTATGAAACACTAATTTAATCCAGAGAGATTTATCGTTATCCATTAAACTAATTTCATTATGAAATGCACAAATCATTTTTCTAAGCCGATAGGGCTTTTTTTTCTCTTGTGTCTTATGCCATTATGGGTATATGCACAAAACATCACTGTAAAAGGGATAGTGAAGGATAATCTTGGTGAACCAGTGATCGGAGCCAGTATTCTTCAAAAAGGTACTACTAATGGTACTGTAACAGATCTGAATGGAGAGTTTGCCATAACTATACCATCCAATAGTACAATTACCGTCTCATATATCGGATATAAAACAGAGAATATTCCGGTAGCCGGCAAAAAACAACTTAACATTATCCTTAAGGAAGATTCTGAGGTCCTTAGCGAAGTCGTTGTAGTTGGTTACGGACAGATGAAGCGTTCTGACCTTACCGGATCAGTAGTCTCTGTGAATGATGCAGCCATCAAGAAATCGGTTCCAACATCAGTAGACCAGGTACTTCAGGGACGAGCTGCAGGGGTGAATATTCAGGCCAACTCGGGAACTCCGGGAGCCAGTTCAGCCATCCGTATCCGTGGTATCAACTCACTTAACGCAACAAATCAGCCTATCTTCGTTATTGATGGTGTTGTGGTGGATTCATCTACTGATGATATCAACAACAATCCATTGTCAAGCATCAGTCCTTCTGATATTGAATCGATTGACGTATTAAAAGATGCATCAGCTACAGCCATTTACGGGGCCCGTGCATCGAACGGTGTTATCATGGTGACGACCAAGAAAGGTAAAGCCGGATTAGGTAGCATTACCTATGATGGATATGTAGGTTGGCAGAATATGCCTAAACATCTTGAAATGATGAACCTGCGCGAATATGCTCAACATTACAATGAACGTGCGGATGCAGGAATTGTGAATCAAAGCAGCGCATTTGTCCGTCCTGATTTATTAGGAGAAGGTACTGACTGGCAAAGAGAATTGTTCCGTAATGCATTTATGACAAACCATAATCTTTCGGTAACAGGTGGTAATGATGCCGTGACATATGCATTTAGTGGTGCTTTCCTTGATCAGGATGGTATCGCCAGAGGTTCAAGTTTCCGCCGCTTCTCACTTCGCGGTAATGTGGATGTGAATGTAAATAAATGGTTAAAAGGTGGTATCAACTTCTCGATGGCTGACTCGAAACAAAAAGTGGGCTGCGATAATGGTATTATCATGAATGCACTTCGTCAACAACCATCTGTTGCAGTTACAAGTCCTGACGGAACATTTGACGGTCCGGATGATGTATGGATGCCAACGAATCCTGTAGGGATGGCTTCTATCAAAGAAGATTATAATAAGAAATATAACTTCCGCTATAACGTGTATCTGGATGCTACCTTATATAAAGGACTAACATTCCGTACTGAACTTGCAGCTGATTATAATTTTATGAACTTCTATTATTATGAGCCCGATTATCAGTTTGGTGTATTAGAAAATAATACACGTACAAGCAAGTGGACTAAAGTAAATACACGTTACTGGTCATGGAGAAACATTATTCAATATAATAATACCTTTAATATGGTACATTATATTCAGGCTATGCTTGGACAGGAAATCTCTGAATCACACTGGGAAAATCAGGTAAGTACAGCAACCGGATTCCTTTCAAATACTGCCCATGATCCAAGTGCAGGAGATGTAACCAAATCAAGCGGAACAGGTTCGCAAGCCACTAATAAGATTTCTTCTTTCTTTGGCCGCGCATTTTATTCATATGATAACAGATATCTCATAACAGGTACAGTTCGCCGTGATGGTTCTTCCAAATTTGCAAGAGGCAATCGCTGGGGTTGGTTCCCTTCGGCAGCTTTGGCATGGAGAATTACTAATGAAGAGTTCCTGAAGAATAATAAAGTAATGAACAATCTGAAACTTCGTTTCGGTTGGGGTGCTACAGGTAATCAAAATGTAGAGAACTGGTCGTATATGGCTTTGCTTAACTCTAAAACAACTCCATGGGGTACAGGTGTATTGAATGGAAATACGGCCAATCCTGATTTGAAATGGGAAACAACTTATTCATCGAATATCGGTATCGATGCCAACTTCTTTGATAATCGCATTGAACTGATTGCCGATATCTATTACAAAAAGACAAAAGACTTGTTGCTTCAATTGCCTTTGCCAACTTATTTAGGTTCATCTGGCCAGGGAGCAGCTTCTAATCCATGGGCAAATGTAGGATCATTAAGAAATAAAGGTCTTGAAATCACGCTGAATACAGTAAATATTGACAAAAAGAATTTCCAGTGGCGCACAAATCTTATCTTCTCTTTAAACCGCAATAAAGTATTGAAACTGGATACTGAAAGCTCTTCTATCGAAAAGACATTTAGTGTTGGCGATGATAATAATGTAGTGACCAGAACCGTAGAAGGAATGCCTATCGGTATGTTCTGGGGTTATAAAGTAATTGGCCGTTTTAATAAAGCAGAAGACTTCTATTATAAAGATGCCGATGGTAATGTTAAGCCGGTTGCTCTTCCGGAAGGATCATCTATCGAAGAAGGTAAGACATGGATTGGTGACTATATTTTTGCCGATTTGAATGGAGACGGTGTAATTAATAACAGTGATTGTACTTTCATTGGTAATCCTGAACCAAAATTTACTTACGGTATCGGTAACACATTCTCATGGAAAGGTTTTGACCTGACCATCTTCTTTACCGGTTCTTATGGCAATGATGTATTGAACTATAACAGACGCTGGATTGAGAGTCCTCGTGAGAATTCCAATCTATTGAAAACAGTCCGCGATTATGCTGTTCTTGGAAAAATAGACCCCAATGGAGCTGATGATTTCCGCAATCTTCAGGTCGTAAGTGGTTCTCCAACTATGCCTCGCTTATCGGCTTCAAGAACAAACGGTAATAATCGCGTAAGTGATCTTTATATTGAAGACGGATCATATTTCCGTATTCAGAATATTTCGTTTGCCTATAACTTCCCAAGCCGCATGCTTAATAAAGCGTATATGCAGCAATTAAGATTGTATGTAAATATCCAGAATCTTCATACCTGGGGAAAATATTCAGGTTATGATCCTGAAGTCGGATGTATGTATGGTGATGCTTTGATGAGTGGTCTTGATTATGGCCGTTATCCTTCTCCACGCATTTATACTTTCGGTTTAAATATCACATTCTAATCTAAAAACCGCAGAAAAATGAAAAACAAATATATTCTTATAGCTACATTATTTGGTGCTCTGTCGCTGACTGGTTGCGATGACTACCTTGATGTAAACAATACGACCAATCCGAATCAGGAAACTTTTTTCGATAGTGATGATGCCATCGGGCAAGCTACATCCCCACTCTACAATTATGTATGGTATAACTTTAATGAAAAGTTCTATTATGGCATGGGCGATGGACGTGGAAACAATATCACCGCACAATGGTCTTCGTATATCTATCCTTATACAAATATGAATGAAACATCATTGAGCGAAGGACTTGATGGTGCATGGGGTTCACTCTATTCTGTAGTTGCCCAATCAAATAATACGATTAATAATATTATCAACTATGCAACTACATCTGTTAGTGAAGAGGCAAAAACACAAGGTATAGCCGAAGCACGCTTTATGCGTGGTACAGCTTACTGGTATCTTGGCTCTTTATGGGGAACTGCTATTTTGTATACCAATACATCTGATCTGGTAAATAATTATATTGTTCCGGCTCATCATTGTCAGGATGTTATCGAATTTGCTATCCGCGATCTTGAGTACGCTGCAATGCATCTTCCTGCTACAGCCTCAACCAAAGGTCGTGTTACAAAGTATAGTGCGTTAGGTATGCTTTCCCGCCTTTATTTATCAATGGCTGGTTTGACGACTGATGGCATTTATAATGGAAATAATAAAGCTACAGACTCTAACCGTGGTCAACGCAATACTTATTATCTGGATCTTGCTAAAAAAGCGGCTCTTCGTGTAATCAATGAATCTTCATATGCACTGATGGATAACTATGCTGATCTTTTCAAATATGAAAATAACAATTGCAAAGAAGCTCTTTTTCAGTTACAATGGTTAACTGGTTCTACCGATGCTATTGGTTGGGGATGTAATCAGGCGATTACAGCATTCATGGGATGGTCTACAATGGTTTCGGATGCAACAAACTGGGGAGGCGCGGTTTATGCGTCATGGGATTTATTCAACAGCTATGAACCACAGGATATTATTCGTAGAAATGCAACAGTTACTTCATATGGCACACACTATCCGGAAATCTATGTAAAAGGTGGTGGTTATACTTATGGAGTTACCGAAAGTGCTGCAAGTGGTGGTTGTAATATCAAAAAATATGTCATTGGTACAATCGAAGATAATGGTGTTAGCTATAAACAAAGCAGTGGTTTGAATACACATATGCTTCGATTGGCTGAGGTATATCTTAATCTTGCTGAAGCTGTATTAGGTAATAACTCAGTAACGACTGACGGAACTGCACTGACTTATTTCAATATGGTTCGTAATCGTGCCGGATTGCAAAGTAAAACTTCTATCAGTTATCAGGATATTCACTATGAACGCCGCATCGAACTTGCACTCGAAGGGCAATACTGGTATGATTTGGTTCGCCGCGCTTATTACCAGCAACAGGAAGTGATTAACTATATGAATAATCAAAACCGCAATGCACCTTATGAACGTGATGAAGAAACTGGTATCTATGAGATCAGCGAAAGTTACGTAGCACCAGGTGCTGGTGTGGCCACTGCAACGGCAAGAAGTCTTACATTACCTATCTCGGATGTTGACCAGAATAAGAATCACTATTTGCAATCGAACAGCAATGGTGAGATTGAAACGGTTGCCTATGAGTTTGGTGAGAGAGAAGTTGCTCACGAATCACTTTACTAATCTTTTAACAGAATGATTATTATGAAAAATATAAGATATATCAAACTGATTCTTCTTGCACTGATTGCCGGCATGAGTTGGACTTCGTGCAATGATGATGATACACACGATACAACAGAGGTTGAGGTAAAACAAATCTATCTGGAAGATTATAAATCAGTAGTGCCAGATCGTCCTGTAGATTTCGCCCGTCTTGGTCAATTGATCCGTATTGAAGGAAAAGGCTTTACCGGAGTGAAGAAAATTTATATCAACGGGTATGATACTTATTTTAATCTGGCTTATGTTACCAACACTTCTATGCTGTTAAATGTCAGCGATAAGACACCGGTAATCGAAGCGGCGGATAATGTTCGCAACACCATTCGTTTTGTGAAATCGGGAACAGAAACTACTTATCCATTCATTATCCGTGCAGCATCGCCATCGGCTACAAGTATTAGTAATACACTGCCTATGGCCGGAGAAAAAGTGATTGTATCGGGAGCCGGACTACACGAAACTGTGAAGGTGACTTTGCC
The DNA here is from genome assembly GCA_947074195.1 of uncultured Bacteroides sp. GTDB lineage: Bacteria > Bacteroidota > Bacteroidia > Bacteroidales > Bacteroidaceae > Bacteroides. The sequence continues at coordinate 7,387 of CAMTOS010000027.1, read as the reverse complement.
CGGTGGAACAGAAATAACAAGTATTGAGAGTGACGAAGATGGAGAATGGTATTCGTTCATAATGCCATCAGGCATTTCAGAAGGTGGTTCTATCTATTCAGAAGGTGCCAATGGTACTGCTGCTACTGCTCCGTATTTTAATTATATCAATTGTATGGTACTCAATTTCGATGGACAGGGTTCACAGGGTTATTGGGGCTGGAGTGAAAATGGTTCAATGATTAATGCAGATGACCTGGTAGATGATCCTATGAATAGCGGACGTGGCAAATGTGTGCAAATTGTACCCGATCGTCTTTTAGAAATCGGAGTAGCTGCAGGTAAGACACGTGTTACTGAGTGCTGGACTGCCGGAAACGATAATGATGATGATGACTGGAGCAGAATGTACACTTTCATTCCTGAAATGACTTCACTGAATGAAGTTGCCTTACAGTTTGATGTTTGTGTTCCTGAAGCATGGGGAAACTGTGGCTATTTGCAGGTAGTACTTTATAATAGTTATAACTTCCTTGGTATCGGTTCAGATGATGATGGTGGACGCACTGCTTTTTATGTTCCTTACATTAAAGAAGGTACAATTACTCCATTCAAAACTGATGGCTGGGTTACAGTTACGATTCCTTTTAGCGAATTTGGTTACTATAAAAAACAGCTGGAAGATAGTGAAGCAATAGCACCAACTTTCCAGAATGTGGTAGAAGATCGTCTTGCTGCAAATTACCGCAACTTTGGTATCGGATTCGTAAATAATGATTTCACTTATGGCGGTGTAAGCGTAACTGCTACCATGTTTACCGGACCGAAAATCTATCTGGACAACTGGCGTATCGTGCCTTGCGAAAGAGTGGCTGTATCTGATTTCAATGATGAAGAGAGCAATTAATTATAATCTGATAATAAGAAATACTTATGAAACTAAATAAACTTATATATCCTGTTTTAGCAAGTGCACTATTATTAGGTAGTTGCTATGACGATAAAATGGAATGGGGAACACCCGATGGACATTATGATATTGACATGTCTGATATTCCACTTTCTCTGAAAGAAAAGCTGGCTAACTATAAATTCATTAAAGAATATGTGGCACAATATACGCCTCATATGACATTAGGTGTTGGTCTGGGAGCAGATCTGTATATCAGTGATGCTGCTTACCGCAAAGTAACTGATGACAATTTTCAGATGATTACTACCGGAAATGCCATGAAACACCATTCAGTCGTAAAAACCAATGGTGATCTCAGTTTTGATAAGATTGATGATTTCCTGTATGCCCTACCGGCTGATATGAAAGTCTACGGACACAACTTCATCTGGCATACACAACAAAAGCAAGCTTATCTGAAATCGATTATTTCGCCTGAAATCATCATTGAAGCCGATCCTGATGATGTTTGCGAGAATATCATCACCAATTCTGATTTCGAAGATGGTACACTTAATGGTTGGGGTTCATGGGGAAATGGTTCTTCGAGAAGAATATCCGATTATGGCGAAGGTTATGAAGGTGGTTATTGTATGATCCTGACAAATCCTACGGATGCCAGTTCATGGAGTGCACAGGCTGCCTGGGATATGACGAACTATCTTGAAGTAGGTGCCACTTATGTGTTCCAGTTTATGGCAAAATCGACTTCACCGGCTGGTAGTCTTCAGGTTCAGGTACAGAATAGCGATAACTATGGTAATCAGCATGGATACAATACTTTCGATGTAGGTGAATCCTGGATTCTTTGTCAGCATGAATTCGAATGTACCGGTGAGGTAAATCGTATTCTGATCAACTTTGGTGCTATTGCCGGTGATTATTATATTGACAATTTCAAATTCGGTAAGAAGATTGAAGAGCGAATGATCAATATTCTTGGTGCCGATGGCAAGTTCGAAGATGGTACACTCAATTCATGGGGTGGATGGGGTAATAATTCTACCCGAGAGATTTCTGAATTAGGCGAAGGTTATAACAGTGATTATTGTATGGTGATGACAAATCCAACCGATGCTGATTCATGGAGTGCTCAGACTGCCTATGGTCTTCCAGAACCTCTTACCATTGGCAAGACTTATATGTATTCTGCTATGGTTAAAGCTACTGCTATCAATCCTGACTTCACATTCCAGGTGCAAAATTCATCATCGTATAGTGGCCAGGGATATGTAAGTGCCGAAACTGTTATTGATCAATGGATTCCGATAGAAGGTGAATTCACCTGCACACAGGAAGGTATGGACAGACTTTGTATTAATTTCGGCAAAGTAGCCGGTGTTTATTATATCGATAATATCATGTTCGGTGAAGTGATAGAACCTGCTGCTGTAGAAACCCGTGCGGGTGGTGTAACTTATAAATACAAAACTCCTGAAGAAAAGAAAGAGATTCTTCTTGGTGCCATGGAGTATTGGATTAAAGGAATGTTAGACCATGTAGGCAGTCGCATTCAGGCATGGGATGTGATTAACGAACCTATTACTGACAACTGTCAATGGCGTGGTATTAATGGTAACTTCATGAGTAACGGCGATGGTGTAGATCCTGACACTCATCCGGTTGAAGATAATGGTTTGAATCTAAACTGGGCCGATGATCACTTCTACTGGGGCTATTATATCGGTCAGGAATATGCAACCAAAGCATTTGAATATGCACGTCGTTATGCGCCTGCAGGTACCACACTTTGGGTGAATGATTATAATCTGGAAACGAATCCGAATAAACTGGCTGCCTTGATTGAGTTCGTACAATATATCGAAAACAATGGTCAAACGGTAGATGGTATCGGTACACAGATGCATATCAATGCCACAAGTATTACCAGAGCTCAGGTGGATGCAATGTTTAAAACAATGGCTGCAACAGGTAAACGTGTTCGTGTTACAGAACTTGATGTGACATTGAAAACAGCATCTCCATCAGCTTCACAACTTGAGCTTCAGGCAGAAGTTTATCAAATGGTATTCGATTCATTCCGCGAAAATGTTCCGACTGCACAGCAGGATGGTATTACTATCTGGACATTAACTGACCATAAACGCGAACATGAATACTGGTTGCCTGATGATGCACCAAATATCTTCGATGCAAACTATGGCCGCAAACATGCTTATAAAGGAGTTTGCGATGGTATAGCCGGCAGAGATATTAGTGAAGACTTCACAGGTGACGACTGGCAGAATGCTTATACTTCTGATGATGAAGAAGAAACTGAGACTGAAGAATAAAACAACTAAATTATAATGTTCCTAAAGAGAAAAGGTCTTTCTATACAGACCTTTTCTCTTCCAAAAAACAAAATTGCATATTATGATAAACAAAGTCTTTTATATCCTCTTATTGCTAATACTAACACTTCCATTATCAGCACAAAAAAGTACACTTAAGAAACAAGGAACAGCTACACAGTTAATCGTAGACAATCAGCCTTTCCTTATTCTTGGTGGCGAACTTGGAAACTCTTCGGCTTCCTGCAATGCTGATATTGAACAAATCTTTCCTAAACTGGAACGAATGGGACTGAACACAGTGTTGGTACCAATATACTGGGATTTAACAGAACCATCAGAAGGCAATTTTGATTTCACATTAACTCAGAAAATCTTAGATCAGGCTCGTGACAACAATTTAAAAGTGATATTCCTTTGGTTTGGTGCATGGAAAAACTCAATGAGTTGTTATGCCCCACTCTGGTTTAAAGAAGATTATAAGAAATATCCGCGAGCTTATACAAAAGATGGCAAACCACTTGAGATTGCCAGTGCTTTTTCAAATAATGTTTTGCAGGCTGATAAGAAAGCTTTTACTCAATGGATGAACTATGTGGCTCAGGCCGACAAAGACAATGAGACAGTTATCATGGTTCAGATTGAGAATGAAATCGGGATGCTGGAAGATGCCCGCGATTATTCTAAAGAAGCCAATAAGGCTTTTCAATCGCAGGTTTCACAGCAATTAATGGATTATCTGCAAAAAAATAAAAAGAATCTGCATCCTGCTATGCTGGCAAAATGGGGTGAAAAAGGATTCAAAACAAAAGGATCATGGACGGAAATTTTCGGGAATGATCTGTATACCGACGAACTTTTTATGGCATGGCAATATGCCTGCTATGTTGAACAGCTTGCTCAGGAAGCAAGAAATATTTATGATGTACCACTCTTTGTAAATGCTGCCATGAACAGCCGCAACCGCAAACCCGGAGAATATCCATCCGCCGGTCCGCTGGCTCATCTTATTGATGTATGGCAATGTGGTGCCCCTGCTATCGACTTTTTAGCACCCGACATCTACGATACTGGTTTCGCAGACTGGACGGCTCAATATAAACTCCCTAACAATCCTCTGTTTATTCCTGAAACACGTCTGTGTGATAACAATGGGGTACGTGCTTTCTATGTATTTGGCGAACACGATGCACTTGGCATCAGTCCTTTTTCTATCGAAGATGGCTCTGATGATTCGCAAAACTCTTTGGTCAGAGGATATGCTAAGCTCAATGAACTTATGCCCTTAATTATTTCTAACCAGGGAAAAGGAACTATGAATGGATTACTATTCGATCAGGAAAATAAAGAGAGAATTATCTCTAAAGACAATATGCAGATTCAGGCACGCCATTACTTTACATTACCCTGGGATGCACGTGCAACTGATGGAAGTATCTGGCCGGAAGGTGGTGCTATTCTGATAGAACTCAATCCAATGGAATATATCCTTGCCGGTAATGGTGTTGTTGTTGAATTTGCCGGTAAAGATGAAGCCATGCTTTTGCAACGTAAACAATTAGGCGAGGACGGGTTTGCCGAAAGCGGTTCTTTAAATGATGAGAACCAATCGGTACAAAACGGTTGGAAAGGCAGTTCAAGAATCGGAATCGGTTCAGTAGATGAAGTTAACGTTGAAAAAGATGGCAGCCTAAACTATGTACGCCGCCTCAACGGAGATCAGACTCATCAGGGACGTCACGTTCGCATTCCGGTAGGCGAATATCAGACATTACATATTAAATTATACGAATATAAATAAATGCGATTTATGAAGAGAACTAAAAACAAACAAATTATAGGGTTGATTACTGCTCTGCTGTTCTGTTGTTCTTTAGCCGAAGCGAAAGTAAAGCTACCTGTCATACTCTCTGACGGCATGGTTTTGCAACGCGAAAAGCCATTGAAAATATGGGGTACTGCAGATAAAGGGGAAGTGATTGAGGTCACATTTAAAGGGAATGCATCTCCCACCGCAGTTAAGGGTGGAAAAGTTAAGAGTAGATTTTCCACTGTAACCAATGCGGATGGTTCATGGGAGGTTGCATTACCCCCTTTAAAACCGGGTGGTCCTTATATCATGCAAATCAATGATCAGGTATTGAATGATATTTATATCGGAGATGTATTTCTCTGTTCGGGCCAATCGAACATGGAACTTCCGGTAAGACGTGTTGCCGAAGCGTTTCAGGAAGAGATTACAACTTATAATAATGAGAAGATTCGCCATATCATTATCCCGAAAGAATTTAATTTTCATGAACCACAAAGTGATGTGTCTGCAACAGGCTGGAAAGGGCTAAATCAGGAGAATGTACCAAATTTCTCTGCCATTGCTTATTTCTTTGCAAAGAGTCTGATTGAGAAGAGCAATGTTCCTGTTGGACTGATCAATGCAAGCTGGGGAGGCACTCCTGTTCAGTCGTGGATAAGCGAAGAATCACTGGCTGATTATCCTTATTATCTCAATGAGAAACGCCTATATGAGAATGATGATTATCTGAGACAGATCAAGCAGTTAGAATCACAAAACTTTATGCATTGGAATAATACACTGTATAAAGGAGATCCCGGATTGCATGAATCGACTCCATGGTATGCGAAGGATTATGATGATAGTACATGGGAGAATAAAGATCTGTTCAGCACCGACTGGAATAACAACGGACTGAATCCCATCAACGGTTCACACTGGTTTCGCAAGGATATCGATTTAACCGCAGACTGGAGTAATGAAGATGCTACGCTCAGACTGGGGTATATTATCGATGCCGATTCTGTATATGTAAACGGCGTTTTTGTCGGCACTACAAGCTATCAGTATCCTCCGCGCATTTATAATGTACCTGCCGGATTACTCAAAGAAGGTAAAAACAATATTACCATGCGGATAATAAGTAATAATGGTGCTGCTAAAGTTGTGCACGATAAACCTTATAAACTTATCGGTAGTAATGGAGAAATCGATCTGACAGGTAACTGGAAATACCGTCTCGGTACACCTATGCCACAGGCGCCTGGAATGATGTTCTTTTGCTATAAACCCGTTGGTTTATATAATGCCATGATTGCACCTCTGAAGAATTTAGCAATTGATGGAGTTATATGGTATCAGGGAGAATCAAATGTTTCTACACGAAATGAATATACTTCTTTACTGAGCAAAATGATTGCCGACTGGCGCAAAACTTTCGACAACCCTACTCTGCCATTCTACATTGTGGAACTTGCCGATTTTCTGGAACCCGATAATCCGGCACGACCCGCATGGGCAGAAATGCGTGCCATACAAGCCAAAGTAGCCGAGACAAATGAAAATACATATTTAATAACTAATAGCGATACAGGAGAATGGAACGATATACATCCGTTAGACAAAAAAACGCCGGGGCAACGAGTTGCTGCGAAAGTTTTGGAGAATCAATAAATACCGATAACACCATGAAAACAAATAGTGTGAATATTTTGAGTCAGAAAGTATCTATGGCCGAAAAAATCGGTTATAGTTTAGGCGACTGTTCGGCGAACTTCGTTTTCCAGATGATGATGATCTATCAGACAAAATTCTATACCGATATTTTTGGTCTGGAAGGTGCTATTGCAGGTAGTGTCATGCTGATTGCGCGTGTGGTAGATGCCTTTGTGGACCCGGCAGTCGGATTAATGTCTGACCGCACTAAAACCCGTTGGGGTAAGTATCGTCCCTGGGTGTTATGGACTGCACTACCGTTCATGGTATTCTATGTGCTGGCTTTCTACAATCCACATATTCAGGAAAAAGGAATGGTGGCCTTGTACGCTACAATTTCTTATACACTGCTGATGACATTATACTCTTTTAATAACACGCCTTATGCATCTCTTGGTGGTGTAATGACCAGTGATATTAAAGAGCGAACCAGTATTACATCTATCCGTTTTATTGCTGCAACCATTGCACAATTTGTCGTTCAGGGATTAACACTGCCATTGGTAAGTAAATTCTCTGATGGCGATGATAAAAGTCACGGCTGGCTTTGCACCATCAGCTTGTTTGCCTCCATCGGTTTTGTATTTTTGGTCATTTCTTTCTTCTCTTCGAAAGAGCGAATCACTCCACCAGCCAGCCAGAAAAGTGATACGT
>CAMTOS010000026.1 GCA_947074195.1 uncultured Bacteroides sp. | reverse complement strand
GTGAATAAGAAGTAACCATCTTCTTTCATTTCCAGAATCTTGATGAATGTACCTTCTTCAGCCACCTGAATTACAGGAATCAACTGATCTTTGGTAATACCATATTTTTTCATCGTATTTCCGCAAACATAAAAGTCAACTCCACCGGCGGCATAGTTTGTAATCTTCGTTTTAATCTCTTCGAGCGATGTATTCCTCAAAATAGAAAGGATCGCTGTTCCGAAAGCGATGATGGCAATTTTATCAACCAGGTCTTTCCGGGCATAAATGTGATCAACATCCTTCAATATTTTCTCCCAGTGCAAGTCATCATTAAATGCATATAATACCTTCTGTTTTTCCATGATCTTATGGTTTTAGTTATTCCCCAATTAAACAAAGCGCCCGGTTTTTGTATTTCAGTCTGACAACCATTTATTCATTTTTAAAAATCGATTGGAATAATGTATATACATCTTAAACTTTTCATTCTTTTTTGTTGTTGATAAAACATGTATAATTCTTAAAGATCAAAACATTATGGCTAACCGGGAAAAAAGCATTGAACTGCTTAATATAGCAGTCAGCAAAGAAATTCAAACCGTCTTACAATATCTTTATTTTCAGTTCCATTTCGAAGACAAAGGGTACACTCATCTGGCTAAATTATTTAAGAACGTTTCGATTAAAGAGATGATGCATATTGACATGCTTTCAGACAGAATTCTGTTCCTGAAAGGCGATGTAATTATGAAATCGGCCGATTCCATTGTTTATCTGGACAAGGTAGATGGCAAAATGGAAATCGATATACAGAAAGTTCTTCAGATTGCTGCCGAGATGGAAAGCAAGACTGTCGATTTGTATAATGATTTTGCATCGCAATGTGGTGCTGCAGGCGATTCTACCTCAAAACGCCTCTTCGAAAAACTGATTGAAATTGAAGAACAGCACGAAGATACTTTCGATATTGAAGGTGATAACTTTAAGAAATTCGGTGATACATATCTGGCGCTACAAACCATTCAGCGTGTTCAGGGAAACGATGAAGACGGACACGAAGATATCGGTACCAACGATTAGCCAACGATATAAGTTAGCTTAGCACATAGGCAGATGGAGTAGAGTAGCAATTCTTACTTCATCTGTTTTTTTATCCTTATACCGTTCGTCTACTTGTTAATAAAATAAATCAGAATCAACCAAGCATCAATTCCCTTTGTTTATTTATGGCGTAAAATAAAGTAGAATAATGATTTAAATCTGAAAGATTATGAGATGTACAAAATTTATACAGCTATTGTTGCCCGCACTTATGGGATTGTTTTTCATAACGTCGTGCAGCAATGACGATAAATACCCTGAGGGTGTTTATGTCGATATATCAGGAAAATATCTGGTATCCAATACCGAAAGCGGATATGTATCAATAGAATTTACATCGTATGGAATGTATATTATCGAACTGAACGAGAAGAGCAGCTCTGCAACTACAAGAGGTGACGGTGTGGATATAATAACCGGCAATGTATGTATCTATGGCACCTATTCGCAGATCAGCAGCGATATATATAAGCTCGATAATTTTGGTAATCTCACTTGTACTTATACCAATAATGTGATTACAGAAATAGCACTCACTAAAATTGAAAAGGGAGTATCGAATCTAATGGTTACAAAAGCTACCGAATATGCCAATTCTGATAAGACTGAGAAACTATGCAGAATCTGGGATTTCAGTTTTATTGAAAAAGCCAGCTATCATAATGATGAACTGATATTTAACGTGGAATATAATGTCGGCGATACATCATGTAAGGTGTTTTACGATCGTGATAATACCACAACTGAGGCGCAGTGGATAGCCGATAGTTCACTGCAATTATGGTTTACCCGTGCAGGAACCTGCGCAAACATCAGGAAAGACGGAACAACCTGGTTCTCCACCTGGCAATGGAAAGATGAAAGCCGTGATGAAATCACTTTTGATTCTTATAATGAAACCGATAATGCAGATGTGGATTACACTTACAATCTTACTTTCTCGCATGAGAGTCTGAATATATTGTGTGATTATACACAGACAGTTGATGGGATTAAATATCGCTGGTATACCAATCTCGATTTAAATGAAACGACCAAATAGAGTAGAGACAATATAAAAAAATAAGCGGAAAACTTCTTCACAGAGGCTTTCCGCTTTTTCATTATTAGTTAGTAAGCTTATTAAGTGTATATTGTTTTGAAAAAGTTATTTGGTTGTGCTCCAGCTCAATGTTGGCGAGAGCGTAAATTCATAATTCAAATCTCCTGTAGCCAATACTGCAATACCCTTAATGACATCAAGATCATAGTCATAATATACATTCCCGGTATACTCTATCGTAGGCTGATCTTCTGTTGTCGTTTCAATCCTGAATGACGCATCACCGACCAATTGGTTATAATTGAAGCGCGTGATATTATAGATTGACGATTGGTCCAGCCCCGGATAACTGACTGTAATTTTTCCCCATATATTATCTCTCATTTCGGGATAGATTTCGGTATTTATAGTTACCTTATTATCATTATAATACATCTCTCCTCCCCAATTCCCTGCAAGACTTATCGGATTCTCTGTTTTTGTCAGCGTATAAACTTCATTGCTGATATTGCTGTTCGAATCGAATCGCAGCATCAGGCGCATAGAGCTGATTAATGTAACAAATGTATAGTTAGGACTGCCGTCTTCGCTTTCGGTAAATGTAATGATTCCCGATTCGGTCTTCTCGTTATAGACACCTCCACCGAGCAAAATATCATAATCGCCGACTCCTTTTATAATACTCAGACGCGTATAGGTTCCACCAGAAGAAATCGCATTGCTTCCCCCGATGATTAATTTGCAAATCGTATTATTTTCGGAATCCATATAACACCATACCCCGTCAGGAGAATAGCCATCATCACTTCCACCACATCCAAACTGTAAGCTTAGTAAAGCAGTGAAAAGAAGATATATTAACGTCTTTTTCATGGCTGCTTATTGTTTTGTTATCTTGAAAAACAATGATTATCAATGTATTTCATAATATAAACAGCCTGCAGATGCAAAAAGTTTTCATCTGTCTGTTAAATAGGACGTATAGATTTATGAGTGTAGTTCTAAAATAAAACGGCAACCTCTTTTATACGTAGAATCAATGGTCAGCTGCCCGTTTAGCTTAACAGCCATCAGACTACAGATCGGTAAACCCAGTCCGTCACCATTCAAGATACCCTGGTTGACATGACTGAATGGTTTGAAAATATCCTGCTGCTCTTCTTCAGGAATCCCCGGACCATTATCGGTTACAACAAACTGAAAGGTCTGTGCGCCTCGCTTTTTGTACTCCAGACGAATGTTTCCTTCTTTGGTAAACTTAGCCGCATTGCCCAACAAATGAAGAAGCAACTCTTTCAGCTGTTCACGATTGGAAGTCACCTGCATCTTCGGGGTATCCATCACCAGATTTACACCCGGAGCGATGGTAGGACGAACAATGGCATCCAGCTCATCGAAGAAATCTTTTAAACCGATGGTTTCGGTAGGGTAGAGTTCAGTCAGCGAACTTTCAAGTTGCGACAACCTTTCGATGTGTTGCATATAAGACTGAAGCGCTGAGGCTGTGTCTTGAATCAGGATGGTTTGAGGCATCGTCTGTGGTAATTGCGTAGCCGATTTTTCAATCTCGCCAATCGCCGGAAGAATCTGAGCCGATACATTCTGCACGAAGCTGCTGTGTCGTTCATTACGCTCATCGGCTGCCAGCATCAGTCTCTTTGCCTTTCTTGCTTTCATGGTCAGACTAATCTGGCGCAGAATCAGAATAAATATAAAGACGATGGCTGCACCAAGCACGATGCAAAGAATAACGATGAACCATTGTTTGGTGCGTACAGTATCTTCTTCATCTGCGAGTGCTGTTTTTACCTCATTATACTCCGTCTGCAATTGCTGATATTTAGCTTCGGCAATAGCCAGGTTCAGCGAATCGTTCCATGCATTATATTGATTGTACAGCAATTCGGTAAATGCAGCATTGTTAGATTGACGTGCCACAGCGAAAAGCTGCTGATAGTAGCTGTTCATCTCCTCGCGGCTACCATCGCCCTGCATCTGTGCCAGTTCCTTTAAGTAGGCTTCGCCCTGTGCATAGCGGCCAAAAACAAAGCTGTTACTCATCTTTAGTACAAGCAAGTTCTTGTAGATAGCAGGTGTATTGATAGCTTTGGCAAAACGATCCATTTGTTGCAGTTGCCAGCTGGCCAGTGAATCACGTCTCATTTTCTGATAAAGCAGTAAACGTTCTGAAGCCAGGTTGTAAGATAGTTGCGGTTGCTGTTTGCCGGTCTTTTTTTCGGCATCAGTAATTACCTGACCGATGTTGCGAAACAAATCGAAAGCTTCTTTAAAAGCACGCTCCTGAATGTTTATTTCGTTGGCTTTAAGTCCGTAATCAACAGCTGTTGCATAATCGCCCTGGTTACTGTAAGCCGTAAACAGGCGAAGATAATTGTCACGCGCCCGCACAAACTGTTTGTTTTGCAGCGCCGTTTCAGCATTTTGTTTGATAACATCAAGCTGAGAATCCTGAGCCATTGTTGCAAGGCTCACGGTCAATAAAAAGAAAAGCGTTAGAAAGATCGATTTAAATTTCATTATATGATGAGGATTAACAGGCAAAACAATTTTGCCTAATATTTGAAACTACTGCCTCCAAGGAATTCGCGCAATAACGAAGTGGGGGGTAATTCATTATCCTTGACTGGTGTGAAATATTTAATAAATCTCAGTAAACGGTGTGCCTCGGCAAATTCGGGGCAATTCTGTGGAACACCTCGGAGGATAGGCTCAGCGTGAAGACGCAAAACCGCCAGTTCGAAGATCAGTGCCGAATTGAACATCACATCGGCATTCTCCTGATATGGGAAGATCCATTTATCTTCGCCTGCACGCACACTGGACCATCTCGATATCGTATCTCTTGCCGAGTATCCACGATAATTAAAGTCGCGTATGATGCGGCGAAGCAGACGGTTATCGGTAGTAGGTATCCAGTTATGGTCATCGAGAGAAATGGTTGTCAGTGCAGAGACATAAATCTTGAAGACCAAATGTTCGGGGATACTTGGCAACAATAGCGGATTGAGTGCATGAATACCCTCGAGAATAAGAATGGTGCTTCCGTTAATGCGCAACTTCTCGCCATTATATTCCTTTTTGCCCAGCATGAAATTGAACGTAGGGAGTTCTACCTCTTCACCGCGCATCAGCGCCTGCATCTGCTCGTTAAACAATTTCAGGTCGAGTGCATAAAGCGATTCATAGTCGTAATTCCCATTCTCATCACGTGGCGTCTGCTCGCGATCAACAAAATAATTGTCCATCGAAATAGGCACAGGCTTCAATCCATTAGCCATCAGTTGAACAGACAAACGTTTGCTGAAAGTTGTTTTGCCCGACGATGACGGTCCTGATATCAGTACCAGCCTGATAGGATCCTTTTCCAGTCCATGCTGATAAATTGTATCGGCAATCTGTACAATCTTCTTTTCCTGCAAAGCCTCGCCCACATTAATCAAATCAGTAGCAAAACCTTTTTCGCACGCCACATTAAAATCGCCTGCATTGTTCAGGCGCATAATCTGGCTCCACTTTACATATTCTTTAAACACATCGAGCATCATAGGTTGCTTCACGGCCTCTTCGAGTTCGTTGGGATTTTCGCGGTTAGGTATGCGGAGTAAAAGGCCATCAGAATATTTCATCACATCGAAAAGATGGATAAAACCTGTCGAAGGAACAAGATTACCATAATAGTAATCCACTGTATCACCTAATTTATAATAATAGGTATAGATTTCATCCTGAGTTTTCAGCAGTTTAACTTTATCCATTAAACCCTGCTCACTAAAAATATGTACCGCCTCTTCCGTGTGACATTCAAAGCGATGATAAGGAATATCGGCATCAATAATCTCCTGCATCTTATTCTTTATGCCTAAAATGTCATCTTCAGTCAAAGGACGGCCGATATATACATTACAGTAATACCCCTTAGAAACCGGATGCTCTACGTGAAGTTTACCATCGGGATAGAGTTCCCTGATAGCTTTATATAAAATAAAGCAGAGAGAACGCACGTAAGTACGCATTCCTGACAAATCGCGTATGTCGAGAAACTCAACATCTTTTGCATTATATACTCTGAAATTTAACCCTTCAGAGCGGTTATTTACTTTCGCGCTAACCACCTGATAAGGAAAATTTAGTTCAAAACCGTGATAAATATCCAAAAGCGTGGTGCCAATAGGAAATTCTCTGTATTTATTATTATTTTTGCAATATATTTGTAACGTCTGTTTCATATCTGTTTCGAGCCTTTAGTGGGTTTATGATTTGATAAAAATAGGACATGCAGAGTTTTTAAACAAATAACAATTAAAATAAAAATAGATGGAGTATACGTTTTATGATTTTTTAAAACTAATCGGCGGATTGGGTTTATTCCTTTACGGGATGAAAATTATGAGCGAAGGGTTGCAAAAAGTGGCTGGTGACCGCTTAAGAAATATTCTTACGGCAATGACTACAAACCGCGTAACTGGTATGTTAACCGGTATCCTTATCACCGCCCTCATTCAGTCTTCATCTGCTACTACCGTGATGGTAGTAAGTTTCGTTAACGCAGGACTACTGACACTGGCCGAATCTATCACTGTAATTATGGGTGCCAATGTGGGTACGACGGTGACGGCATGGATTATCTCAATTTTTGGATTTAAAGTAAATATGGCAGCGCTGGCATTACCTATTATCGCCCTGGCACTGCCTTTTATATTTTCTAAAAAGAACAGACGAAAATCTATCGGTGAATTTATCTTTGGTTTTGCCTTCCTCTTCATGGGGCTTGGTTTCCTCAAAGAAAATGCTCCCGACCTTGGCGCAAACCCCGATATGCTGGCTTTTGTGCAGAACTATACCGATATGGGCTTTGCTTCTATCTTGCTCTTCCTGCTTATCGGTACTATCCTGACAATGGTGGTACAGGCTTCGGCTGCAACCATGGCCATTACACTAATTATGTGTGCCAACGGCTGGATTAGTCTGGAACTTGGTGCCGCACTGGTCCTGGGTGAGAATATAGGTACAACTATCACCGCTAATATCGCTGCATTAACCGCCAATACACAAGCCAAACGTGCGGCGATGGCCCATCTGGTATTTAATGTTTTCGGGGTGATTTGGGTACTCGTTCTGTTCCATCCGTTTATGACATTTGTCAACTGGATTGTAGATAAATTCTTCTATACCGAGAATATGGATGTACTGGTTTCTTACAAACTTTCAGCCTTCCACTCCATATTCAATATCTGTAATGTACTCTTCCTGATCTGGTTTGTAAAACTGATCGAGCGTACCGTTTGTCTCATTATTCATCCACGTGAGGAAGATGATGAACCACGTTTGCGCTTTATCACCAGCGGCATGCTATCTACTGCCGAGCTTTCTATCATTCAGGGACGTAAAGAGATACACCTTTTCAGTGAACGTATTCACCGTATGTTTGGTATGGTCGAACAGTTATTGCACGAAGAGAAAGGCGATGATTTCAATAAGCTGTTCAGTCGTATCGAAAAATACGAAAAGATCAGCGATAATATGGAGCTCGAAATCGGTAATTATCTGAACGAAGTATCCGAAGGCCGTTTGAGTTCTGAAAGTAAGCTTCACATCCGCAGTATGCTTCGTGAGGTAACTGAGATCGAAAGCATTGGTGATAGCTGCTATAATCTGGCACGCTCAATTAGTCGCCGTCGCCAGTTTAATTTTGACTTTACAGAGAAGCAATATGAGCATATTCACATTATGCTGAAACTCACCGATGAAGCATTAAAACAGATGATTGTTGCTCTTGAGAAGCCGGAGAATCAGAAAATCGATTTAAATAAAACATTCAACATTGAAGACGAAATCAACAATTACCGCAATCAGTTGAAGAGTCAGAACATTATCGATGTGAACAATAAAGAATATAGCTACCAGCAGGGTGTAATCTATATGGATATCATTTCTGAATGCGAGAAGTTAGGTGACTATGTGGTGAATGTAGTCGAAGCCGGTGCTGATGTAAAAGAGAGAAGAATTACTTCATAAGTATATCAAACTAAAAAGACGAATGCCTGAAAAAGTCGTGTATCACTGCTTTTCAGGCATTTTTTGTTTTATCCTTCGTAAGGTTCAAAATCTTCTTTACCTACGCCACATAGCGGACAAGTCCAGTCATCTGGTAAATCTTCGAATGCAGTTCCGGGTTCAATACCAGTTGCAGGATCGCCTAATTCGGGGTCATAGATGTATTCGCATACTGTGCAGATAAATTTCTTCATAACGCTTCTTTATTAGTGGTTTCTCTTAATAACAATCACATTTTAAGATTTGTTCAGATTGCCGGCAGAGGTTTCTGAGTTGATTTTTTTGCATTAAAAATAATTAATTATGCTATTGTAGGTTCTTATTATATTGTACATTTGCGGCGCTAAAAAAAATGATTTAAACATATTATAAATCATCGCACAAAACAATGAAAATAGAAGGAATAAAAAATCTTTTAATCGATTTCGGAGGTGTTTTGGTAAACCTCGATCGTGAGCGCTGTATAAGCAACTTTAAAAAGATTGGCATAAATAATATTGGTGAGTTATTGACTTTAACCCACCATCAGGGAGTTTTTCTGGAACAGGAAAAAGGTTTAATTAATCCTGATGGCTTTCGTAAAGCCATTCGTGAGATGGCCAGTAAGGATGTCACAGACGAGCAGATTGATGCGGCCTGGAACAGCTTCCTGGTCGATATTCCTGTAAGCAAACTTAAACTGCTTCTTAAACTTCGTGAGAAATATGTTGTTTACTTGTTAAGCAACACCAATGAAATTCACTGGAAATGGTCATGCGCTAACGCATTTCCTTACCGTGGTTTTAAAGTAGAAGATTATTTCGAGAAGATCTACCTTTCTTACGAAATGAAGAAAGCCAAGCCCGATCTCGATATTTTCGAAGCGGTGGTACAGGATGCCGGTATCATTCCGGAAGATACATTGTTTATTGACGACTCTGAGGCCAATTGTGCTACTGCCCGCACATTGGGTATTGCAACCTATACCCCTGCTGCTGGCGAAGACTGGAGTCATCTGTTTAAATAAGATATAAAACTTTGATGCAAATCATAGATCATTTACCGCTTACTGCACCCGGTCCATGTGTAGCGACCATAGGCTTTTTCGACGGGGTGCACTGTGGACATCGCTACCTCATTGAGCAGGTGAAAAGTGAAGCCCGCAAAGCTGGTATGTCTTCTATGCTCATCACTTTCTCGGTTCATCCCCGCAAAGTGATGAACCCCGGGTTTCATCCCGAACTACTTACTCCTCAGAACGAAAAGCTTGGGCTACTGGCAAAAACCGGAGTCGATTATTGTGTTGTTCTCGATTTCACTCCCGCTATAGCTATTCTCTCTGCCCGTGAATTCATGGAAGATATTCTGTATAATCATTGTGGTGTTCGCTCGCTGCTTATTGGTTATGATCATCGGTTTGGCCGTGGAAGAAGCGAGAGCTTTGAGGATTATCTGCAGTATGGCAAACAAATCGGGATTGATATTATTCAGACGGCTGCCTATCAGCCCGAAGGTGTTTATATCAGTTCCTCTTATATTCGCCAGTGTCTTAAGAACTCTCTTTTGAGTAAAGCCAATGAGGCATTGGGCTATCCTTACTTTCTTGATGGTGTGGTTACCGGTGGCTACCAGATTGGTCGTAAACTGGGATTTCCTACTGCAAATCTACTTATTGACGATGCCGATAAGCTTATCCCCGCTGATGGTGTTTACGCCGTGGAAGTTCATCTCGGGAATGGTATGAATTATGCCGGAATGCTCAATATTGGGCAGCGTCCCACTATCGATAACGGAATGAAGCGCACCATCGAAGTGCATATTCTCGACTTCAACGGTGATCTTTACGACCAGACCATTCGTCTTTCTCTTACTCATTTTATACGTCCGGAAGTCAAGTTCGGTTCTCTGGATGATCTTGTGGCACAGCTTCATCGTGATGAGGCTGCAGTCAGACAACTTACAACTTCACACTGATATCTGCTATTTTCTCTTTCTCCTTAAAATAGTTTCTTCCCAAATTATTCTACCTTTGTATGACAAAAAGGTATTTATCCTTTTTTGTATTGGTATTATATAGACAGAATAATGGATAAAAGAAAGAAAAGAGTCTTAGTGGGAATGAGCGGTGGTATAGATAGTACCGCTACCTGTCTGATGCTGCGCGAACAGGGATACGATATTATCGGTCTGACCATGTGGGTATGGGGAGATGAACCCGTCGAAGCTGTTGAACTTGCCCGACGTATGGGTATCGAACATTATATTGCCGATGAACGTGAAGCTTTTAAATCGATCGTTGTAAAAGATTTCATTGATGAATACCGCAATGGTCGCACTCCCAATCCTTGTGTGATGTGCAATCCTCTTTTTAAATTCCGTATTCTCACCGAATGGGCCGATAAACTGGATTGTGAATACATCGCTACCGGTCATTATTCCCGCATAGAAGAAATCAATAATAAATATTACATCATCATGGGCGATGATGAGAAAAAGGATCAGTCCTACTTCCTCTGGCGCCTGGGACAAGATGTGCTTAAACGATGCATCTTTCCACTTGGCGATTATACAAAAGTTACTGTGCGCGAATACCTGCATAGCATGGGATACGAAGCCAAATCCAAAGAAGGAGAGAGTATGGAAGTCTGTTTCGTGAAAGGCGATTATCGTGATTTCCTTCGCGAACATTATCCGGCACTCGATCAGGAAATTGGTAGCGGATGGTTTGTTAATTCCAGCGGTGTTAAACTTGGTGAGCATAAAGGTTGTGCCTATTATACCATCGGTCAGCGTAAGGGGCTGGAAATAGCACTTGGCAAACCGGCTTATGTACTTAAGATCAATGCCGATAAGAATACCGTAATGCTGGGTGATGCCGAACAACTGAAAGCTGAATATATGATTACTATGCAAGATCAGTTGACAGATGAAGCGGAAGTTCTGAATTGTGAACACTTAAGTGTACGAATCCGTTATCGTAGTAAACCTATACCATGTCGTGTTATTCGCATTAACGATGGCCAGTTGCTGGTGAAATTCCTTGGAGATGCCAACTCAGTAACACCCGGACAATCGGCCGTTTTCTATGACAACCGCCGGGTTTTAGGTGGTGCATATATTGCCTCGCAAAAGGGAATAGGATTATTAATAGAAAATGAAAAAGATAAATTTTAAAACGAATTCATGAAAGCGAGAATTATACTTTCTATACTTGGGTTAATGATGTATATGGGCATTTCAGCTCAGCCCAATCCATTAAAATACAGAGTTACTTTAAAAGATAAAGCTTATACCACTTATTCACTCGATAAACCCGAAGAGTTTCTTTCTGAAAGAGCCATCGAACGTCGTAAAAGACAGAATATCGCTATCGACTCTACTGACCTACCTGTATGCAAATCGTATATTGAAACGATTGAGATTACAGGCGGTAATGTCGTGACCAAAGGAAAATGGAATAACTTCGTCACTGTTGCTGTTATCGATTCTTTGATAGCAGGCGAGATTGGCGAACTGCCTTTCGTGGAAAAAGTAGAACTGGTATGGCGTCAGCCTAAGAAAGTAAAAACCTCTTCTAAGCGCGATTCACTGATGAATGATCCTGTCCTGAGTAAGGTTAAATATGGAGTTGGTCAGGAACAAATAGAAATGTGCAACGGACAAAAACTGCATCATGCCGGCTATAAAGGAAAAGGTATGATGATTGCTGTCATAGATGCCGGATATCACAACCTTGATCAAATCACAGCGATGAAGAATGTTCATGTTGCCGGAACTAAAGACTTCGTTAATCCGGATTCAAATATATATTCGGAAAACAATCATGGTTTGGGCGTACTTTCCTGTATGGCTATGAATGCACCCGGCATTATGATAGGTACTGCTCCCGAAGCAAGCTATCTGCTGTTGAGAAGTGAGGATGCAGATTCAGAACAACCAGTGGAACAGGATTACTGGGCAGCGGCTGTTGAGTATGCCGATAGTGTAGGTGTCGATCTGATTAATACTTCTCTGGGTTATTACGCTTTCGATAATCCGTTGGATAATATCCGCTACCATCAGTTAGATGGTCAGCATACACTGATTTCACGACAGGCCTCAATGGTGGGAGTTAAAGGTATGGTGATGGTTTGCAGTGCAGGTAATTCGGGTACCGGTTCATGGAAGAAGATTACTCCTCCTGCCGATGCCGAGAATGTAATCACTGTAGGTGCGGTCGATAAAAACCGCTTGCTTGCTCCATTTTCATCTGTAGGGAACACGTCAGACGGACGAGTGAAGCCCGATGTAGTGGCTATGGGTGCTCTTGTGCAGGTAATGGGTACCGATGGTAATATGCGTAAAGCCAACGGAACTTCTTTTGCCACACCAATCGTTTGTGGTCTGGCTGCCTGTCTGTGGCAGGCTTTCCCAAATCTTACTGCTCTGGAGTTAATGGAAATGATTCGTTTCTCAGGCGATCGTTCTGAGTATCCTGATAACATATATGGTTATGGTATTCCTGATTTCGGCAAAGCACTAAGTAATGAATGAGGATATTCTTTCTTTATATGAACTAAATGCACTGGTGAGGCGTGGCATTGAACAGGCAATGCCGGATGCCTGCTGGATACAGGCCGAGTTAAGTGATGTCCGCCAGAATGCCAACGGGCATTGTTATCTGGAGTTTGTTCAGAAAGATGAACGTAGTGGACAGATGGTAGCTAAGGCCAGAGGGATGATCTGGAACCAGGTGTTTCTCATGCTGAAGCCTTACTTCGAGGAAACTACCGGACAAGCTTTTTCCAATGGATTAAAGGTGCTTGTGCAGGTTACTGTGCAATTCCATGAACTCTACGGATACAGCCTGACTGTTACCGATATTGACCCGGCCTATACCATAGGCGATATGGCAAAGCGTCGTCGCGAAATTATTCTTCAACTCGAGGAGGATGGTATTCTTACCATGAACAAGGAATTGCCGACACCCGTTTTGCCACAACGTATCGCTGTTATCTCATCTGCCACAGCTGCCGGCTACGAAGATTTCTCTCATCAGTTGGCCAATAATCCTTATGGTTTTGCTTTTTATACTGAACTATTTCCTGCCTTTATGCAGGGCAATCAGGTAGAGCAATCGGTACTCAGTGCGCTTGACAAAATTCATCAGCGCATGGCTGAGTTCGATGTGGTGGTTATTATTCGTGGTGGTGGTGCTACCTCGGAACTGGCCAGTTTCGACTCCTATTTGCTGGCTGCTGCCTGTGCGCAATTTGATTTGCCTGTACTGGTTGGCATCGGTCACGAACGTGATGAAACAGTGCTCGATACTGTGGCGCATGTCAGTGTAAAGACTCCGACTGCCGCTGCCGAATGGCTCATTGGCAGAATCTATGAATCGGCGGCACATCTTAACTATCTTTCCAACCGGATTAAAGAGGGAGTGCTTCAGCGGGTCAACAATGAATCTTCACGATTAAAGTTATGGCAAACCCGCCTTCCTTCTATGGTTGTCCGCCGTCTTTCCAATGAGAAAAGAACGTTGATGATGCTTGAAAACCGATTGGGTCAGGCTGTTAAAGCGCGTATCATGCGCGAAACTCACCGGCTCGATCTGATGAAGCAGCGCATAGAAGATGCTTCTCCGGAAAAACTGCTTGCGCGGGGTTATAGTATTACACTGAAAGATGGAAAGGCTGTAAAAGATAGTCGCGATGTAAAAGAGGGTGATGAATTGATAACTTATGTCCTGAAGGGTAGTTTTGCCTCGAAGGTGATAAAGAATAAAGATAAATAAAATGGCTGCGAAGAAAGAATCTTACTCAAAAGCGATAGAAAGACTGGAAACTATCGTTCGTCAGATTGACAGCAACGAGCTCGAAATTGATGATTTGGCGAAAAAATTGAAGGAAGCAAATGAGATTATTGCCTACTGTACTGACAAACTGACAAAGGTTGATCAGGAAATAGAAAAAATGTTAGAGGAGAAGTAGGAATCTTAAGAATAAAAACTATATTTGCTTTTCAAAGTGACATACTATAAATACATCCTGATATGAAAGAAATTGACTGGTCAAATCTCGGATTTGGCTATATGCCGACCGATTATAATGTGAGAATATATTATCGCAATGGCGAGTGGGGCAAGTTGGAAATAAACAGTAGTGAGATGATTAACATCCACATGGCTGCTACTTGTCTGCATTATGGTCAGGAGGCTTTCGAAGGCTTGAAAGCTTTTCGCGGTAAGGACGGTAAAGTACGCATTTTCCGTTTAGACGAAAACGCTGCCCGTCTTCAATCAAGCTGTCGTGGTATTCTGATGGCTGAACTTCCTGTTGAGCGTTTCAAAGAAGCGGTTCTCGAAGCTGTTAAACTAAACGAACGTTTTATTCCGCCTTACGAATCGGGTGCGTCTTTGTATATTCGTCCGTTATTGATTGGTACAGGTCCGCAGGTGGGAGTTAAGCCAGCCAATGAATATCTGTTTACTGTATTCGTATTGCCTGTAGGTCCATACTTCAAAGGTGGATTCGCGGCTACTCCATATGTAATTACCCGTAAATACGATCGTGCTGCACCTCATGGTACAGGTACCTTCAAAGTAGGCGGTAACTACGCAGCCAGTCTACGTGCCAGTCACGATGCTCACGAAGCCGGTTACTCGGCAGAATTTTATCTGGATTGCTGCGAGCATAAGTATATCGATGAATGTGGTGCAGCCAACTTCTTCGGCATTAAAAACAACACATACATCACGCCGCTTTCAAGCTCTATTCTGCCATCAATCACGAATAAGAGTCTGATGCAGCTGGCTACTGATATGGGTATGGAAGTAGAACGTCGTCCTATTCTGGAAGAAGAACTCTCTACTTTCGAAGAAGCCGGAGCCTGTGGTACTGCTGCGGTAATCAGTCCGATCGCTAAGATCGACGACCCTGAAAAAGATCATACTTATGTCATTTCTAAAGATGGCAAACCTGGTCCGATCAGCACGAAACTATACAATAAACTTCGTGCCATTCAGTATGGCGATGAGCCCGATACACATGGCTGGATCACTATCGTAGAATAATTAGCGTATACCAACTATATACCATATACTTTTAAAGCCTCTGATTCTTATCCCGGAATCTGAGGCTTTTTTTGTTCCTCTTTGTCTGGTGCAAAGTTTAATCATTATCAACAGATATTGAAAAATAGAAAAACGACTATATTTTAGAAGCTTTTCTTCAGGTGTAGTTGTGGTTTACGCCGAAAAGTCAGTAATTTTGCAACATAACCAACATATGATATGGGAAAAGGAAAATTACAGAAATTTGCCGATATGGCAGACTATCCGCATGTATTCGAATATCCTTATTCGGTAGCCGATAATGTACCTTTCGAGATGAAAGGCAAATGGAATGAATCGTTCTTTCACAACGATAACCCGATTGTTCTCGAACTGGGTTGTGGTCGGGGAGAATATACCGTTGGTCTGGGTAAGAAATTTGCCGATAAGAACTTTATCGGAATCGATATAAAAGGGGCACGTATGTGGACAGGTGCTACCGAAGCACTGAAAGAGGGAATGAAGAATGTTTCTTTTCTTCGTACCAACATCGAAATTATCGATCGCTTTTTTGGTCCCGAAGAGGTGAGCGAAATCTGGCTGACTTTCTCTGATCCGCAGATGAAGAAGGCTACCAAGCGTCTGACTTCAACTTACTTCATGGAACGCTACCGCAAGTTTCTGAAACCGGGTGGACTTATTCATGTAAAAACCGATAGTCAGTTCCTCTTCATGTATACTAAATATATGCTGGAAGAGAACAATATTGTTCCCGAGTTTATTACAGAAGATCTGTATCATTCGGGTATTGATGATGACATTCTGGGCATCAAGACTTATTACGAACAACAATGGCTCGATCGCGGGCTGAATATCAAATATATTAAATTCCGCTTGCCGCTGGAAGGCGAACTCAGAGAACCCGATGTGGAAATCGAGCTCGACTCTTACCGCAGCTATAACCGTAGCAAACGCAGCGGACTAACTACAAGTAAATAACATCATGACTTTATATCCCAAACTTATAGAAGATGCACTGGCAACGGTGCGTTATCCGGGTACAGGTAAAAATCTTGTTGAGGCAGAAATGATTGCCGACAACATACGTATCGATGGTATGAAGGTGAGTTTCTCTATTATCTTCGAGAAACCAACCGATCCTTTTATGAAATCTGTAGTGAAATCGGCTGAGGCTGCCATTCATATGCATATTTCGAAAGAGGTGGAAGTAACTATTTCTACTGAAAGCAAGCAGGCGGCTCGTCCTGAACCCGGTAAATTATTGCCGCAGGTAAAGAATGTGATCGCTATTTCATCGGGTAAAGGTGGTGTAGGTAAATCTACCGTTTCGGCTAATCTTGCTGTGGCTCTGGCAAAACTGGGTTACAAAGTAGGTTTGCTCGATGCCGATATTTTCGGTCCTTCAATGCCCAAGATGTTTGATGTAGAAGATGCACGTCCGGTGGCTGAACATGTAGATGGTCGCGACCTGATTGTTCCTGTTGAGAAATATGGCGTGAAGCTTCTTTCTATTGGTTTCTTTGTTGATCCCGATCAGGCTACATTGTGGCGCGGAGGTATGGCCAGCAATGCGCTGAAACAACTTATTGGCGATGCATTGTGGGGCGAACTCGACTACTTCCTTCTGGATCTTCCTCCCGGTACCAGCGATATTCACCTTACTCTGGTACAGAGTCTGGCCATTACCGGTGCGATTGTAGTCAGCACACCTCAACAGGTGGCTCTGGCCGATGCCCGTAAAGGTATCAACATGTTTACCAACGATAAAGTAAATGTGCCTATTCTTGGTCTGGTCGAAAATATGGCCTGGTTTACTCCTGCCGAATTGCCCGAAAACAAATACTTTATTTTCGGTAAAGAAGGAGCTAAAGAACTGGCTGCTGAAATGCATGTACCATTACTGGGACAAATTCCTATGGTACAAAGCATCTGCGAAAATGGCGACAAAGGTACGCCTGTCGCTTTAGATGAAAACAGCCTTACAGGACAGGCATTTATCCATCTTGCCGAAGAGGTGGTAAAGCAAGTCGATAAACGTAATGCCGAACAGGCACCTACACAGATTGTCGGCATGCATAAATAGGCCAAACGTTTTTTTACAATCATACATAACATCCTTATTACCAGGCAAAGCTAACTGCCGGTAATAAGGATGTTTATTTTTTTAACGTTTCCTTAATCATTTAGCCTGCTTTCATTGTTATAGTCTATATATAGCACCATTAATTGTAAACATATAATGAAAGTCTTCAAATCACTTCTGCTCTTTATAGCCATATCAACACTCCTGGTTTCGTGCGAAAAAAAGCTTTACGCCTATTATGAAGTCGTGCCATTACCTCAGTACATTATTTATCCGTTAAAGGATGCACGTTTTGTATTGAGTGAAGATCTCATCATTTATTATCCGGATAGCAGTGTTGAGATGAAGCGAAATGCTGAATTTCTTTCTTATTATATAAAGCAATCTATTCATAAAGATCTTGATATAAAAGAATATTCAGATAAGCAGCAGATAAAATACCCCGCCATCATGCTCGATTATGGTGAAACTGTGGAGCAGGAACAGGGTTATGTGATAAAAACCGATGCCAACTATGTGGGGATTAAAGGTCGCACTCCGCAAGGTGTTTTTTATGGTGTACAGACTTTGCGAAAAGCCATTCCACCCGAAGTATATAATCATGAAGAAGTGATTCTTTATGGTGTATTCCTGGAAGATTATCCCAGATTTCCGCATCGGGGAATGTATCTCGATACTTCAGAACAGATCTTCTCCATGGAGTATATGAAAGGGTATATCGATTTGCTGGCTCTTCACAATATGAACTGCTTTTACTGGCAGATGCCTTTAAACAATGACAGCATTACCCGTGAGTTTTATACAGCCAATCAGCTGGAAGAACTAATTGAGTATGCGGCTTTGCGATATGTTACGGTCATCTCAGATCACGATTTCGAAGAGATTCTTACCGATGCCATGGATATTATTCCTGCAAATGTGACTATTGTACCGGCCTTTACTCCGGTGTTTAAAGAGTCAGAAAATATTATTTACAACGGTAATTTTGCTTTTGTAAATACACAACTCCCAATCGATAAACTGTATAATATTAATCCCGATACCGCTAAGTTTGTCAACCCCAAAGACGGATATGTCATTGGCGTACATAAATATGCCGGTAAGGCGCATGCCCTTACGGCGCGTCAGATAGAATATGATCTGTTGCCGCGAATGGCGACAATGTCCGAAGTACAGTGGACCAATTTCAGCCGTAAAGATTATAAGGAATTCGGCGATGATTGTACTCGTCTGTTCAAACTCTACGAGCGCGATAGTCTGAATTATGCCACCGACATATTCGATATCGCTATGGACTATAAATACGAACCAAAGAAAAAAGGCGTCGTGGTTCATTTGAACACCATCGATGATGCCCCTGTTTATTACACCCTTGATGGCAGCAAACCTACTGAAGATTCCAAGCGCTATCGTACCAATATAGTGATTAAAGATGATGCTACTTTGCGGGCAGTAGCCGTACGCAGTCAGGGGATGAATAGCAAAGAGATTAATCAGAAGATTATAGTCAGCGATAATAAGAATTAAACCTACCCGGGAAGACAACCTTAAGCACTTTGCTGCAAAGCCTTCTGCGGTTTTTCGCACGCCTATCTGCGGTTTGCTGCCAAGCCTTTTGCAGTTTACTGCAGAGCCCTCTGCACCATAGTGAATATATGGATGCACTGCAGTGCATAACCCTCTGCACCGATTGTTAAAATTAGTAAGAAATCACCGCTGTATAGTTGCTGAAAGAATTCCCTTTTTAACTTTGCTGCATAACTTAACACTAATACGCGTATTAATATGAAAACACTAAAGCACCTCCTGTGTGCGGTGGCTATTTCTCCTTTGGTTTTATCGTGTAGTAAAGACATGGTCGAAGCCAATTATGAAGTTGTTCCATTGCCACAACAAATCACTTCATTAAAGTCCACTCATTTCTTATTAAAGAATAATACCACCATCTGTTATCCGGAGGGTAATACCTTATTGCAGCGCGATGCCGAATTTCTGGCTTTTTATCTGCAGCAATCTACCGGCCGCATCTATAAGACAAAAGCTTATGCCGAAGTAAACTCTGTTCCGGCTCAATCGGTGGTACTTGCGCTGAATCCTTCGGTACATCACGAAGAAGGATATGAGTTGCGCGTAGATGCCGACCGCGTTACCATTAGCGGACAAACACCCAATGGTGTATTTTATGGTGTACAGACATTGCGCAAAGCCATACCACCGTTAACTAAAAAGAATGAACAGATAAAGCTTCCGGCAGTAGTGATTAATGATTACCCCCGTTTTGAGTATCGCGGAATGCATCTCGATGTGGGTCGTCACTATTTTCCGGTTGAATTTATCAAAGAATATATCGATTTGCTGGCGTTGCATAATATGAATGTTTTTCATTGGCATCTTACCGAAGATCAGGGATGGCGTATCGAAATAAAACAATATCCGAAGTTAACTGAAATTGGTTCGAAACGTCCGGGTACGGTTATCGGACATAACTCGGGCGAGTTTAATGACATTCCGGTTGAAGGATTTTATACGCAGGAAGAGATTAAAGATATTGTGGCGTATGCTGCCGAAAGATATATTTCAATTATTCCGGAAGTAGATTTGCCGGGTCATATGCTGGCTGCTCTGGCTGCATACCCGGAATTTGGTTGCACCGGAGGTCCTTATGAAGTTGAAAAAACCTGGGGTGTTTTCGATGATGTAATCTGTATCGGTAATGAAGATGCCATGGTTTTCCTTGAAAATGTGCTCGATGAGGTCATCGGACTTTTCCCGGCTGAATATATTCATATTGGTGGTGATGAGGCTCCACGCGAGCGCTGGGAAAAATGCCCCAAATGTCAGGCTCGAATTAAGACCGAAAATCTGAAAGCAGATAAAAAGCATACAGCTGAAGATCGTTTGCAAAGTTACTGTATGACCCGCATCGAAAAATTTCTGAACGATCGCGGACGACGTATCATCGGTTGGGACGAAATGCTGGAAGGCGATGTAGCTCCGAATGCCACGGTAATGTCATGGCGCGGGGTAGAGCAAGGAGCCGAAGCGGCACGTCTGGGACACGATGTAATTATGACGCCTACCTCATTTCTTTATCTTGATTATTATCAGAGTCAGGATACACAAAACGAACCGATTGCCATTGGTGGATATGTACCGATAGAAAAAGTCTATAGCTTTGATCCGCAACTCGATGAACTGACAGAAGAAGAGAAAAAGAAGATTATAGGTGTTCAGGCCAATCTGTGGACTGAATATATTCCTACTACTGAACAGGTGGAGTATATGGTACTTCCACGTATGGCGGCAGTGGCAGAAGTGCAGTGGACCATGCCCGGACGCAAAGATTATAAGCGATTTGCCAAAGCTGCAACCCGCCTGATGAATCTTTATGAACGTGATGGCCTGAACTATGCAACGCATATCTACGACATCAGTGATAACTTTGTTTATGATGCAGCTCAAAAAGCTGTTATTGCCGAACTGATGACTATCGATGATGCACCGGTATATTATACGTTAGACGGAACAGAACCCGGTGAAACATCTGCGCTTTATACAGCTCCTCTTACTATTAAAGAGAGTGCACATGTGCAGGCTGTAGCTATCAGAAACGGAAAAAAGAGTCGTATTTTGTCGGAGAAGGTGAATTTCAATAAAGCAACCGGTAAACCTGTATCACTTAAAAATAATCCATCTCCAAAATATACGTATGAAGGAGCTTCAACCCTTGTTGATGCATTGCGGGGTGGCGATAATTATGCTACCGGTCGCTGGTTGGGATTTCTTTCCGATGTAGAAGCTGTAATCGATCTGGGTGAACCGACAGAGATTAGTCAGGTTGCAACCGAAGCTTTGGCCGACCATAACTCTTGGGTGATGGGAGCAACAGAACTTACTGTGGAAATTTCTGACAATGGAAAAACTTTCCGAAAAGTGGTCTCTGAATCTTATCCAGCATCAAAAGAACTGAGTAAAAAAGGAGTTGTAGAATATGTGGCCGATTTTGCACCGGTAACGGCTACTTTTGTAAAAGTAATCATTAAACCTACACTGGCTCTTCCTGAAGGACATGCCGGAGCTGGTGGCAAACCGTTTATGTTTATCGATGAAATCAGAGTAAATTAAGCGATAGGAAATATTGAAAGAATAAAAACCTCCGTCAGGCAGCAAGCCCGGCGGAGGTTTTTTGAACTATATACAAAACGTGGCTTAAGCCCTTTTACTTTTCAATTCATTGTACTTTTCAATCACATGTTTGCGGCTTCTGATGATTTGCCATCTGTAAGCGATGCAGGTCGTAAAGAAGTAAACCACTACCTGAATCCAGAGTCCGATATACTCCGATGATACTTCATGCAGCGTTGCTCCCATATTATTGATCTTTACGAATCCGTTAATCCCGAATGTCGATGGGAAAAGATACGAAAAAGCTTTCCAGAACGGAGGTATAGCAGCGCCCGGCCATGAGATACCCGAAATGAATACCAACGGCAATGATGTGAATACAAAAATCAGCATACTTGTTTCGCGATTGCGCACGAAGATTGAAACTGTCATGGCAAAGAAGATACAGGCAGCAAGGAATGGCATGATAAACAGAATCAGGTTAGACGGTAAACCGATTTGATTCAGTTGGAAAATATGCGGTACGGCACAAAGTACCCATACTGACATGATGGAATAAATCAGTGCATAGCACAAACCTTTACCCAACACAATACGCAGCGTACCATTATAGTGCTTGTTTATAGGCACCAGATCTTTGAAGCGATTGTGCTCGCGGGCAGTACCTGCCGATAAACCTATACCCAATAACAATGTTTGCTGAATAACCAGAATAAGTACGGCCGGAATAAGGAATGCCGCAAAACCGTTTGTCGGATTGTACATGGCTACATCTTCATACTTGATGGGGTAGCCGGTAATTTCATCCTGGCGGTCGGTGGTATTGCTGGCACGCTGTAGCTTGATATCGTAATTCATATCAAGTGAGACTGCAGTGTTAGCCATCAGAATATTCTTATAGTATAGCAATCCGCTCATGTCGCAATAGATATTGACATGGGTCTGAATACCACGCATAATATCCTTGCTGAAACTTGAAGGGATATAAATTAATCCATAAGCCTGACGTTCGCGCATCATCTCTTTGGCCTCTTCCATATCGGCACAATAAGCAATGATGTCGACTTCGGCAGTGGCATCGACTTTACGAAGATACTCACGACTCATGGAGCTTCTCGATTCATCGACCACAACAACCGGTACTTCACGTACTACTTCGTTGGTGTACATATATCCGTAAAGAAGCGGATACATGATGGGTACAAGTATGAAGAAGATCAGTACACCCGGATCTTTAAAGGTATTACGAAATTCTTGCAACCAAATATAGAACAAGTCGTTAATACCTCCTTTTATCTTATCTTTTAATGAATTCTCTTTCATCAGGGCATATATTTAGAATAGAGTAAAGCATTCTTCAATCGTTTCATCACCAGGAACGGAAGAATCATAAATATAAGCAACGCCACATAGTTGATCCATGAATAAGCCATACTGTAACCATTGAGCGCCTGATCCACATAGATAAGGAAATAATGGCGCAGCGGGAATAGTACACTCAGACCTTGCAGAAATGGACTCATTGCCATAACCGGGAATGAAAATCCGGAGATGGAAATAGAGATAACTCCCCAAAGTGAAGCGAAACTCAAGCCAAGACGCAATGACGGGAACGTACCAATCATAACTACTCCGCAACCCTGCGATGCAAGCACAAAGCAGAGCGATGCAAGTATCATAGGGAATATGCCACTGTTGCAAGGGAAATGCAGGAAACCATAGAGATATACATTATAAAAGATACTCATAATGAAAAATACAATGGTTTGCGGCAGAAGCTTTCCGGCAAGTGATATATACATGGAGTCATTACCCAGGTTTAGCCAGTTCTGAGCTGTGCCATCTTTTATCTCGGTACCGATAGAGAATACTGTTACCATGAAAATCATGATCATCAGCATGGCAGGTACCAGGGTGTTGCACAGGTAAACCGAATAGTTAAGCCATGGATTGTTTAAGGCATGCGAATCGACAACAATGGGCTGCAGCATGGCTAATGCCTGTTTTTCGGTAGCTCCTTTTGCATATAACACTTTGCGGCTTGCAGCTCCGGAAGCCAGCTCACTCATCATCTTCATATCTTTCATCAACAACGATCCTGCTACGAAATAAGAGTTGTTGGTGTAAAAAGAGATGGTAGGCTGGCGCTGGCCCGATGCATCGGAACTTAATCCGGGTGGCAGATAAAAGAAAGCATAGATCTTTCCCTCCTGCATGGCGCGACGTGCCTGGCTGATATCGGTATAATGTGCAATGACTTCTGTTTGTCCGAATGAATCGAGATTGCGGACAATATTGCGCGATGTGGCCGTCTGGTCCATATCGACCACGCCAACCGGCAAATCCTTAGGGAGTCCTGACGACATTAATGTAGTAAAGAATATATAGCAGAACAATGGAGCAATGACCATGCAGAACAGGTAGAGTGGGCGCGAACCGAATCGGTGCACCTCCCGCTTCATGACCAGCCAGAGTGCTACATATTTCTTATTTCTTTCTTCCATCTTTATTAATCGTTAAAGATCACAGACATACCCGGACGTAAGCCTGGTACCGGAGTGATAGGACGTGCACGGACTTCGAATGTTTTAAGGTCGAACTGACCTGTTGTTTTGGTTGCTTTCCATGCTGCATATGTACCCAGATCTTTTAAGTAATATACCTGAAGAGCAATTTCTTTATTGTCGAGTGCAGGAACGAAAGCCACAAACTCAGTTCCCACAGTCAATCCGCGCAATAAATCTTCGCGAACATTGAAAGTTACCCACATATCGCTCATTACAGCAATATTCATGATAGGCGCACCAGTACCTACAAGTTCACCTACTTTAGGGAAGATTTCGGTCACTTCGCCATTAGCAGAAGCTGTAAGGTAAGTTTCGTTTACGTAAGATTCAACTTCGGCAACAGCACCTTTGGCACGATCGGCAAGGGCAGCCGCAGCCAGTTTATCTTCGCGTTCTGCACCGTTAACAGCCATATCGTATTGCGATTTAGCCGCTTTCTCGGTAGCGATAGCCGCATTGAGCTGTGCACTTACTTCATCATATTTTTGTGCAGGCATTACTCCCTGTTCGTACAGATTTTTAATACGGGTATATGATTTTTGTGCAATCTCTACTCCGGCTTTAGACTTTTGCCACATTTCGAATGCGGCCTGAATCTGTTCCTGACGCGCGCCTTTAATGGCTTTCTCGTTTTGAGCTTCGGCAGCCGACTGAGCTGCACGGGCCTGTTCTAATTTTGCCATAATGTCCGGTGCTTCGAGAATAGCAAGCGTATCGCCTGCTTTCACGGTTTCTCCCTCTTTAACACGGAACTCTAAAATACGTCCGGGCACTTTGCTCGAAACACGATATTCATCGACCTCCGCTTGTCCCTGGATAATTTCCGGGCCTTTACGCAGAGTGAAAAATCCAACTAATGCAACTAAAACAATAACACCAAGAAGAGTTAGAAAAGCAAGTAGCATGTTGCTACCTTTAGATTTTTTTGATTCCATAATAAACTTTTGTGATGCGTTTGACTAAAATGGGAAGTAATAGTCAGACTATTTTATTATACGCTATATTTTTTATAATTGATATTTACTTCAAAGTACCCAAAGTACGTTGCAGATAAACCTCTGTTAGTTTTACATCGATTTGAGCATCGATCTTTTCAGACTGAGCAGACAACCAGGCTGTTTGTGCTTCGAGCACATTGCTGGTAGGAATAACTCCTTCATTGAAACCAAGTGTGGCATAGCGAAGATTCTCATTCGCTTTTTCCTGATTCTTATTCGCCATGATCAGTTTTTTAGCTGCTTCGTTTACTTTGAACGTAGCCTGGTTTACCTGAAGTTCTATCTTTTCTTTGGCTTCATCGAGTTCCAGGTGAGCAATGCGGGATTCTGCTTTCGCTGCCTGAACCTTGTAATGACCTTCACGCCAGTGCCAGATCGGAATATTAAGTACAACACCTACATTCCACATGCCACGAAACTTATTCTCGAAGCTGTTGAATACAGAAGGGTTAGAAAGCATATAAGTACCTACAAAGGCTAAAGAAGGAAGATGTTCGGCACGCTCAACCTTCACTTTCTGCTGATGCATCAGGTAAGCCAGTTCCAGACTTTTAATTTCCGGGCGATTGGCAAATGCAGCTTCAAGATTGGCTGGCTCGCCATTACTCATCAATGGAATATCAGTAATCGCTTCATCTTCCAGCGTCAGATCAGTTGTGATATCGATCCCGCAAAGCTGGCAAAGAAGCATCTTGCACAGACTCAAACCATCTTCTACTTTAGTGAGTGTCATTTCAGCCTCGTTCAGTTTCACCATTACTGACAATTCATCGGCTTTGGTCGCAACACCTTCTGCAACCATCAGGTTGATATCATTATTCAGTTTCTGAAGTAACGAAAGATAACCTTCGGCCAGCTTTTTCTTATTGGCCAGCGAAACTACCTGCCAGTATACCTGGTCTGTACTAAGAATCAATTCCTGAAGACTGGTATTGTGCTGTTGGCGGCTAAGCTCTTCAGCATACTGAGTAATCTTATTATAGGCTCTGATCTTTCCACCCATATATAAAGGTTGAGTCAAAGTAATGGCGCCGGCATACATATTACGCGTATCGGTGCGTAGTGCATCAACTAAAGATTGTCCCACACTATTAAAAGTGTCACCAAGCTTATCTCCGAGAATCGAAATAATCGGACCGAATTGCTGTGCCAGATCTGGTGAGATTTGACCGAGAGCACCACCAACTTGTTGCAAGGCACCATCGACACTACTACCCATATTGGATAAAGTATTCTTCTGGTCTTTACTTAAAAGTGATAACTCTTTCTGACTACGCATATATCCGGCAGTCGCCGAAATTTCAGGAAAATAGTTGGTATATGCTGCTTTGTTTTTGTAATGGGCAACATTGATTTTTTCATTGCTGATTAAAAGCTCTTTGTTATTGGCGATGGCCAATGCACGGCAACTATCCAGATTGAGGACAATCTGCGATTTTCCTGCAATTGCTATGCTTAACAAGGCTGTGAGAATAAATACTTTTTTCATCGTATCTTGCATGTTATAAATAGGATACAATAAGTAACGCATAATTGCATACCGATTGTTCAGTGATCGTTTTGATGATTTTGAGTTTGCAATGTAATAATTGCATAAACAACGAAACAAAATTATATCGTTTCTATGATACGGCAAAGGGAATTATGATTTTTTTTAAATGAAAACCCCGCTATAGGCCGATAAAAGGCCTATAGCGGGGTTTTAGAATAATAAACTGGCAATTTATGCCAATGGATTGTCTTTAATTCAGTGAAACAGACTGTGTGCCAATCAAAGCGCCGTCTGCAAAGATATCTACTCTGTATGTACCTGCACTCAGATATTCGTCAACATTCCAGTACACAGTTACCTGCTGCTCTTCTCCGTTGTACTCTATAATCTTACGAATAGAGTAAGGCAGCGTGGTATTTTCGAATTTGAAAGTATTTGATTCACTTTTAGTCAATACTTCATTATTCGGCTTATATATATTAATGTATATCGTTCTTTCGCCGGTTACTGCAGTAATGTTTTTAGTAACCGTAAAACGGATGGTGAATTTTGTTACATCTTTTACTTTCTTAGCGCTTTTATCTCGCTTATTCTTAGGTTCAATAATGATATTGGTCGCATCAAGCTGTGCAGCAAGCGTTACTTTCTTATCCAGGGCTTTTTTCTCCTCGGTAAGCGTTGATACCTGGCGCGATGCAGTGTTATATTTACGGGTTACATCAGCAATCACCTGTTGCTGTTGTGTGGTAAGACGGTTAAGCGAGTCAATCTGGTTAATATAGGTCACCATTACCTTACGCAGTGTAGCCAGTTCTTTTTTAAGTCTTCTGATTTCAGTGGCATTGGTGCTCTTAACAGTTCTCAGTTCTTCGAGCAATCTTTGTGTTTTGATCTGTTCCTGTTCTAAAAGTACAGAAAGTGAGTCATTCGAAACGGTAAGTTTTATTTCATCGTATTGTTTCGCGAAAAAAGTATATTCGTTTTCAAGCTCTTCTTTTTCTAATGCAAACTCTTCTCTTAATTCACTGTTTGTGCGTTTTTCACTAACCAATAGGAAAATCACTCCAAACAATGCAATTACTAAAACGGCAATCCCAACAATAATTCCTGTCTTTTTATTCATACTTTGTAAGATTAATGCAAATTGAATGCAAAAATAGTCATAATGTTTATTTTGTCTGATTAGAAGTTATAAGTCAATGATGGATATTAACGTTTATTTTTAAATATTCAGTGTTATGACGATTATAATTCGTTAAATCATGCATTTACTGTGCATTAGGATTGTATATAATATGCTCATTAGGATGCTTTGCAACACAAAATATACCATTTTGCAATGTCGACATTTCACATTTGATAACCAGTGTTCACTTTAACTAAAATTATTATGGAAATATTTCCTTAATATCATTGAACATTGTATTTTTGCCCGCAAATTACGAAGGTATTAATTATCAAATTTAAAAGAAAAGAATATGTCAAAAGTAACCGTTGTAGGTGCCGGAAATGTAGGTGCTACATGTGCAAATGTATTGGCTTTCAATGAAGTAGCTGATGAAGTAGTAATGCTTGATGTAAAAGATGGTGTTTCTGAAGGTAAAGCAATGGATATGATGCAATGTGCTCAATTGCTTGGCTTCGATACAGCTCTTGTAGGATGTACAAACGATTATGAAAAAACAGCGAATTCTGATGTTGTAGTAATCACTTCAGGTATTCCTCGTAAACCAGGTATGACTCGTGAAGAGTTGATCGGTGTTAACGCTGGTATCGTAAAATCGGTAGCTGAAAACTTATTAAAATATTCTCCAAATGCAATCATCGTTGTTGTTTCTAACCCAATGGATACAATGACTTACCTTGCTCTTAAATCACTTGGTGTACCTAAAAACCGTATCATCGGTATGGGTGGTGCTTTGGATAGCTCACGTTTCAAATATTTCTTGTCTGTAGCTTTAGGTTGCAACGCTAACGAAGTAGAAGGTATGGTAATCGGTGGTCATGGTGATACTACTATGATTCCTTTGACTCGCTATGCTACTTACAAAGGTATGCCAGTATCTCAGTTCCTTTCTGCTGAGAAATTGGAAGAAGTTGCTGCTGCTACTATGGTAGGTGGTGCTACTTTAACTAAATTGTTGGGTACTTCTGCATGGTATGCTCCAGGTGCTGCTTCAGCATTCGTAGTAGAATCAATCCTTCACAACCAGATGAAAATGGTTCCTTGTTCAGTTTCTCTTGAAGGTGAATATGGTCAGGAAGATATCTGCATCGGTGTACCTGTAATCCTTGGTAAAAACGGTATCGAAAGAATCGTTGAAATCGAATTAAACGAAGACGAAAAAGCTAAATTCGAGGCAAGTGCAAAAGCTGTACGTGCTACAAATGACGCTTTGAAAGAAGTTGGTGCTCTTTAATGACCGGCCAATAATAACTTTCTGAAAGATAAACTCAGGGCTGTTGTTCTACGGAATGACAGCCTTTGTTGTATTCTGGAAAAAAGTGGCGATGCTATTGTTTTTATCATTTCAATTTAATTTATTTGCTATTGATAATCAGTACAATGCATAAAAACCGATAATCTCAAATCTATCTTTGTTATATAAAACTTTCCTCTTGTTTAGTAAAAACAAGAAAAATATATAATTTTGCACCTTTTTAAAAGCAGCTCATAAAATATTGACAGCAAACGCGGCGTATAACTTGATTAGTGTAAAACTTGACCAGAGTGGTTTTCATGATATTTTCAATAAATATTATGTTCCTCTTTGTGTATTTGCCAACCGGTATGTAGATGATTCCGATCTGGCTGCCGATATTGTGCAGGATATTTTTGCCAAACTGTGGCAAATCCGCGACGATTTCTTCTATTTACATCAGGTGAAAGGTTTTCTTTATTCAGCCGTTCGCAATAAAGCTTTGAATGAACTTGAACATTCAAAAGTAGTCGATGAATATGTAAAGCTGCAGGTCAATAAATCTTCGGATTCTTTTTATCATGATGCAATAATCGAAGAAGAAACTTATCGCATTCTTCTTGAAGCGGTCGAAAAACTTCCTCCGCAAATGAGAGCAATTATCAATCTTGCTTTGCAGGGTAAAAAGAATGCTGTTATTGCCGAAGAACTTCACATCTCAAAAGAGACTGTACATACGCTTAAAAAAGTGAGTTATAAGAAACTCCGGATTCTTCTTAAAGAGCATTATTATCTACTCCTTCCTTTACTTCTGCATTATAATATTATTTTATTTTAAAAAAATAGCCTTTACTATTCACCCTGTTTTTATAGTAAACTGTATTAGTCATAAAGAAACAATATACAGTTTGCTAAATGATAAACAAGGATTTCAATATAGCGGCCTTAATTGCTAAACATATCTCCGGCGAAATAAATGAAGATGAAACTTTACTATTAAACCGGTGGAGAAAGGAAAAAACGTCTAATGAAGACCTTTTTCAGCGTTTATGTAACTCAGAACATCAAAAAACATATTTCGAAGAGAGTAATAGCTATGATTCCATTACTGGATGGAACATTCTTAATCAGAAAATCGATAATCAGAATCGCCGGTATCGTATCAGGAAAGTTCTTTCCTATGCTGCTGCTATTCTTTTGCCTGTATTATTTGTAGGCTCTTCTCTCTTTTTTACGTCTGATAATCAATCTGAAATTCCTTCTCAATTTTACCTGAGTCATTCGATTTTACCCGGAGAGGCAAAAGCTATACTGACACTCGGTAGCGGAGAGGTTGTGAATATTACCAGCCAGAAAGATTTGGCTGATAATCACTCATCTTTCTTGCAGCAAGATTCTTCAACATTATGCTTTAATACTGCTCAAACACTTTTGGCTCAGGCTGAAATACCG
The DNA here is from genome assembly GCA_947074195.1 of uncultured Bacteroides sp. Lineage (GTDB taxonomy): Bacteria > Bacteroidota > Bacteroidia > Bacteroidales > Bacteroidaceae > Bacteroides. Next base: position 2,628 of record CAMTOS010000026.1, on the reverse strand, counting down.
CTGCATAAAATAGAGATTCCACGTGGTGGTGAATATAAGCTTGTTTTGAGCGATGGCACGAGAGTACATCTTAACTCGATGAGTAGCCTGCGTTTTCCGGGCACTTTCACTGCTGATGCCCGTGAAGTGGAACTTGACGGTGAGGCTTACTTTGATGTAACTCCCGGTAATTCTCCTTTTATAGTTAATGTACGTGGATTGAAAGTGGAGGTGCTTGGTACATCTTTCAATATTTCTGCTTATCCTGATGAAGATCTTGAAACCACGCTTGTTACCGGTTCAGTAAAACTATCCACTGACAATGGCGAAAGCTTTATGCTGAAACCTTCGCAACAAGCCATTCTGTCATCGGATCATAACGAGATGAATATTCGTACAATCGATACCTATACATATACATCATGGGTAAACGGGCTGATTCATTTTAAAGATGAACGCCTTGAGGATATCATGAGAACTCTTTCGCGCTGGTACGATATTGATGTCGTTTATACCAGTCAGAATCTTAAGAATCTTCGCTTCGGATGTCATATCGATAAGTATGATGAGATAACTCCTTTCCTTAAACTCCTGGAGGAGACAGAAAAGATGAAGATCAAAATAGACGGACATCAGATTTCTTTTGGCAATTAAACTAACAACTATAATCAATTTAAAAAGTACGAATTATGAACAGTGCACGCTATTGTACTAAGAATGGTAAATGCAGGAATCGCCTGTGGAGTTATCTCCTTTTGGCGTTTATGTTTTTACCTACAGTTATGCAGGCAAACAATGAAGTGTTTGCGCAAACCCGGGTAACGGTTAGTTTCAGAAATACCGGACTAAATGATGTTTTATGGGAAATTCAGAAACAGTCTGATTTCAAATTCATTTACAGCACGAACGAAGTGCAGAATGTTATTGTCGAAGATTTGTATGTGAATGATGCTGAAATTGCCGAGGTGCTTGATAAGTGCCTGGAAAATAGCGGTCTGACTTACTCTGTTTACAATGGCGTCGTAGCGATTAAGCAGGCAAAAGAGGTTGCTGTGACTGCTCCTAAGCAGAAAGCGGTTACTGTATCGGGTATTGTTTTCGATGATCTTGGCGAACCGGCTATCGGAGCTAACATTGTGGTTAAGGGTACTACAAAAGGTACAGTTACTTATATGGATGGTCGTTTCGAGGTTGAAGTCGATCAGTTGCCGGTGACACTGGTTGTTTCTTATATCGGATATGTTACTCAGGAGGTAAGAGTCACAACAGACCGTCCGGTAAAAGTTGATCTGATTGCAGATAGTAATATGATGGATGAAGTGGTGGTTACCGGTTATGGTACGTTCAAGAAATCGGCATATGCCGGTTCTGCTGCCACCGTGAAAACAGCCGAATTACAGGATGTTCCTGCCGTAGACTTTAAAGATCTTCTGCAAGGTTCTGCATCGGGTGTGCAAATTACTTCTACATCGGGTCAGCCGGGCGCATCGAGCTCAGTGAGTATTCGTGGTATGGGTTCTTTCAATGCCTCTAACTCTCCGCTTTATGTTATTGATGGTATTCCTGTTCGTTCTGGAACAATTAATAGTATGAGTTCTGATGCCGGACTGGATATCATGTCGACTATCAATAATTCTGATATCGAAAGTATCACGGTTATTAAAGATGCGGCTGCGGCTTCTCTTTACGGTTCGCGTGCGGCGAATGGTGTAATTCTGATTACAACAAAGAAAGGTAAAGAAGGAAAAGCTACAGTTTCTTTAAAAGCTGACTGGGGTTTCTCTGATTTTGCCATGGAATACCGCCCGGTAATGAGTGGCGCCGATCGTCGCGAATACATCTACAACGGTCTGGTGGCCGGACAAATGCGCGATAAAGCTACAGAGGCTGAGGCTATCGCTTATGCCGATCAGAATATCGATAAATATGCACCAATTCCATGGTGTGGTTTTATCGATTGGGATGATATCATGTTCCAGAAAGGTAGTCATCAAACCTATGAAGCGTCTATCTCTGGCGGTACCGATAAATTTAAATACTACTCTTCATTGTCTTATCTGAAACAGGATGGTATTTCGCTGAACTCAGGCTTAAGCCGTATCAGCGGTCGTTTGAATATCGATTATCAGGCTACTTCTAAACTTAAAGTTGGCGCAAATATCTTGCTGGCCATTGTCGATCAGGATGTTTACAGTGAAGGTACCAGCTATACAGCACCTTTCTACAGCTCGCGTAACTGTGTAGTTCCATCGGATGCTGTATATAATGAAGATGGCAGCTGGAATCGCGAGTTTATCCGTAATGGAAAACGTAACCCATTGCTGGCGGCTACTTACGATTATCAGAAGGAGAATGTTCACCGTAACATGAATACAGTTTTTGCTGAATATGAATTTATCAAGAATCTGAAACTGAAATCTACGGTTAGTTACGACTATACAACTACAAAGGGACGCGACTGGAGTGATCCGCGTACATCTAATGGCGAGAGCACCAATGGTTCGATGAGCAAAAAGTTCTATGAATACTCTAAGTTGGTTTGGGCAACTGCCGCTACTTATCAGAAGACGGTTGCCGATAAACATACCTTTGATGTCCTTGCCGGCTATGAGATTGATGCAACTTACCGCGATTATCTTTCTGGTTCGG
>CAMTOS010000025.1 GCA_947074195.1 uncultured Bacteroides sp. | reverse complement strand
AAAAGAGTGGTAACTTCGTTTCATTCATAAGTTGTTCGTTTATAGTTTGTGCGTACTGCGTGACCTGTATTCTTTTTATTAAAACAAAAAGTGCTCTTCTGTCAGTGATGATAGAAGAGCACTTTCTGATTTATTATATTTTGATTCTTATTCAATATTGAAAAGTTGATTGAAAGCTTCGCTCATGCTTGGATGAGTGAAAATGAAATCACGCAGGAATGTATATGGCTGTTCTTGTTTCATTGCCATATTGACGATATTAATAATCTCGGGTGCATCTGTACAGAATAAAGCACAACCTATAATTTTATTGGTATCGGCATTGATTATTGCTTTCATGATTCCTTCAGTCTGATTCAAAGTATGACTACGGGTGACGTTGCTCACAAGCATACGAGAGACTTTAAAGTTATATCCTTTCTTTATAACTTCTGCTTCGGTTGCACCAATATAGGCAATTGGAGGATCGGTAAAGAAAGCATGAGGTTCAGGGATTCTGTCGTCCGTGCTGCGTGTATCATCGCCAAAAAGTTTGTTCATAATAATTCTGCAATCATCAGTTGCAAGTGCAGTCGACATCACGCCACCTCTTACATCGCCCATGGCCCAAATATGAGGTATTTCAGTATGCAAATGGTTATTTACAACAATCGCTCCGGTTTCATCGGTTTTTACTCCTATGGCTTCAAGATTTAATCCCTTTGTATATGGTCTTCTTCCTGTGGCAACCAGTATAGCGTCTCCTTCGATTACTCTTTCTGCATTGGCATTGCGATCGATATAATCCACTTTAACGCCATCATCAGTATCTTCAAAAGAAAGAACCTGCGCATTTAGAATAATCTCTACACCTCTTTTACGGAACGAACTTTCTACACAACCTGCAACATCCCGGTCTGCATAAGGCATAAATTGATTTAAGGCTTCGAGAATAGTAACTTTACTTCCGAAATTATTATATATTGATGCAAATTCCATGCCTGCCGCTCCTCCGCCTATGATGATGAGCTGTTTTGGTAAAACATCAAGTTTAAGCAATTCACCGGTCGTATATACATGTTTACTGTTTTCGATTCCGGCAATTCCGGGTTTCGTACAATCCGAACCAGTATTAATGAAAATCTCTTTTCCCTGTAATTGAATTTCACCATCAGCTTGTTTTACATTGATTGTATCTGATGTTATAAATGAGGCAGTGCCATCTATAAGTGTGATATTGGAATATTGTTTAATGTCTTCAACGCTTTTGTTTCTTAAAAGCAGTGTCAGCTCATTCTTCTTATCTATAGCTGTTTTATAGATGCCAGGCCTGTCGATAACATCAGTCTGGCTTAACAAACTTGAAATCTTCGATTCCTGTACAAGACGTTTGGTAGGTACGCAGGCAATATTAATACATGAGCCACCATACATTTCAGGAGTGCGTTCTATTAAAGCAACATCCCATTTCTTTTTAGCCAGATCGATGGCCAGTGTTTTACCAGCCTTGCCGAACCCTATAATAATCGCATCATATTGTTTCATAACTCGTTGATATTGTGGTTTAACATTTTATTTTATAACATATAAAAAGTCGATTTGTTTATGTTAAATGCTATTCCCTAAATATCTGATTTTAAATGAGTGAGATGTCTGGAGGTACTTGATAAAAGAAAAGAGGAATACAATGAAGTATTCCTCTTTATAAATGAAATTATTTGTTTCTCTATCAGCAATTAATCAGCCTAAGTCAAGTGACGAACCGTCAAAACATAACGGGAGAAGGTCTTGTATGCCGTTAACCTCAAGTACTGAACTTTTGCCATAAAGCAAGATCCGGATAGGTTGTCCGTATCTTCTTTCTGTTTCAAGTATTACCTGACGACAGGCACCACAGGGGGCAATGTGCGCATCAATAAAATCTTTTGTAGTACGAGCGGCAATGGCCAGAGTTTTTACAGCCTGATCAGGATATTTGGAATTAGCATAAAAGATAGCTGTTCTCTCGGCACAGATTCCTGATGGATAGGCGGCATTTTCCTGATTTGTGCCGGTCACAATTTCTCCATTACTTAACTCTAAAGCGGCACCTACTGAAAATTTGGAGTATGGAGCATAGCTATTGGCTGTGCTTTCCTTGGCCATTTCAATAAGTTTGCGGTCATTCTCAGTAAGTTCGTCCCACTGATACTCGTGCATAATATGAGTTATCGTTACTGGTTTCATATAAATTTCAGTTTTTTTATTACATATCGTTCTCACAAAGTTAAAAAAGAGATTGAGATTCTCAACAATTTTTTGGATTTTTGTAACTTAAAACTCCTTTAATAAACTGATATATATGAGAATCACTAAATACTCTATTCTTACTTTTCTTTTAATATCTGTGTTTTGTTTTCAGATAAAAGCACAAACACGTAATCCCCGCTATGCAGAATATATCAATAAATATAATTCTCTGGCTATTGAACAAATGAAACTCCATAAGATTCCGGCAAGCATTACTCTTGCTCAGGGGTTGCTTGAAAGTGGAGCAGGAATGAGCGAACTGGCCCGGAAAAGTAATAATCACTTTGGTATTAAATGTGGAAGTGGCTGGCGAGGACGCTCAGTTAAACATGATGATGATGCCCGGAACGAATGCTTCCGTGCTTATCGTAATCCGATAGACTCCTATGAGGATCATTCACAGTTTTTGGTTAACGGATCGCGATATGCCTTTTTATTTAAACTTTCAACGACCGACTATAAGGGTTGGGCTCATGGACTGAAAAAAGCAGGATATGCTACTGATCCGACTTATGCGTATAAATTAATCGACTTGATTGAATCTTATAATTTGCATAAATATGATAAGCAGGGTGTTTATTCTAAACGTCAGCTGAGTCGTAAACCATGGTTACTCAATCCTCACCCGGTTTTCATTGCCAATGACAGAGCTTATGTGCTTGCACGTAGTGGTGACACTTTCGAGATGCTGGCAAAAGAACTTGGTATTAGCCGTCGCAACCTTATTGGCTATAATGAACTTTATCCGGAATATAAGTTGCAGGAGGGTGATATTTTGTATTTAAAGGCTAAGCGTAAAAAGGCTTTATCGCCATATAAAATCTATATTGTGGAAGATGGAGATTCGATGTATTCTATTTCTCAACGATATGCCATGAAGTTGAAGAATTTATATAAATTGAATAAAAAAGATCCTGATTATATGCCGCAAGTAGGTGATACACTGCGTTTAAGGTAAATTTAGACTAATGCGAAAAATTGATTATTAACGGGTAAAAATTGTTACTCTCTGTTTCATATTAAATATTGCACAATGTCGGTAGACATATGTCGTAATATTGCATTAATAATGAAAACACTTAGTATTTATTTTACTTTTTAATAATGAAAAACATTACGTTTAAAATTCTTTTTAGCAAAAAGGCGCTGATTTGCGGTATTGCCTTATTTGCAGGTATTAATTCGTTTGCACAGTCTGATGACCTGCAGATTGCTTTTCCCGGTGCTGAAGGATGGGGGCGTTATGCTTCCGGAGGACGTGCAGTCGATCCTGCTATCGGAAGCAACGTTTATTTTGTAACTTCACTTGATGATTATAAATCTTCTGAAACGCCCATCGAAGGTTCATTGCGCTGGGCTTTGACCGATGGAGATGATACCCCAAGAACTATTCTTTTTAAGGTTGCCGGAAATATTATTCTGAAAGAACGCCTTAAATGCGGACGTTCTAATGTGACAATTGCCGGACAGTCTGCACCTGGTGGTGGTATTTGTATTTCAGGTGCGAATGTCTATATTCATAGTAAAAACTATATCATTCGCTATCTTCGTTTTCGTCCTGGAGATCTGACAGGAATAAATTATTCCGCTTTAAATGTTGAGAATGCGGAGAATATTATTATCGATCATTGTTCTTTTAGCTGGTCTATGGAAGAGAATGTAACGATGTATGATAATAAATATACAACCATGCAGTATTGTATTTTAAGTGAACCTTTATATGTCTCGAAGCATGATAAGGGAGCTCGCGGATATGGTGCACAATGGGGTGGTGAGCATTCTACATTCCATCATAATTTATTTTCGCACTGTGTGCGTCGTACGCCTTTAGTGAATGGAGCACGCGATAAAGCGGCAAGCGGTCATGATGCTTTTGTTGATAGTGAAATCGTTAACAACGTACTTTTCAATTGGGCCGATAAAGGTGCTCTTTATGGTGGTGATATTCACTCTGTCGTAGAAGGATCATATTGCCATACTTACCTCATCAGCAATTACTATAAAATTGGTCCGGCTACCAATACTTTCCAGGAACGCTGGTTTGCTGACTGTTCTTACGATGCCTCAAATGCTACAAAGTTTGGTCGCTGGTTTATCGATGGCAATCTATTTGAAACTAATGAATACAAGAATGATAAAAATAAAGGCGATCATTCTTTTGTAAATGCTGACAACTGGACTTGGGCGAATACAACAAATTCAAAACGTGCCGTAAATCTTCGTGCCGGGGCCACAAATTATGAAGCCATCATGCTTGATGCTCCTACAGCAAGTAGCGGTTTGAATATTGAAATTGCAGAAGATGCTTATAATAATGTTATCGCAAATGCAGGTGCAACTCTTCCTCGTCTCGATGCTGTTGATGAGCGTATTTTAATGGAAGCAGCCGGATTACTGGAAGTTCAGGATCGTGGTGCTGTAAAATGGAATAAAACTACTCCTGTAACTCCCGAAGTCAAATGGCTAGGTGTGCTTAATTCGCAGGATGATCTTAAACCTGCTGATGCAGATGAAACATGGACCGCATGGCCTGATCTTTCGATGTTGCCGGGTGAAGAATTGGCTTTAGATTCAGATGGTGATGGTATACCTGATAGTTGGGAAGATGCTAATGGTTTAAATAAATTTGATGCACTGGATGGAAGTCTTATCTCTTCAAATGGTTATTCTAATCTCGAGAATTATTTAAATAGCATTGGTCATACAGGTGATGATAATGATGGATCAACAGGTTTTATAGATACAGAGAATATTGAAAATGCCATTGTTATTTCATATTCTATTACTAATTTGATGGGTCAGAATGTTTATACATCAACAGTGAATATGGTTAAAAATGATATTCAATACCCATCAGTATTGCAATCGGGTATCTACATTGTGACTTACTATTATGAAAATAGTACATCTGTCAGCGAAAAAATGATTTTTTAAAAATTAAATTCAATGAAATACTTAGGTATTATATTATTCTTTTTGATGGCCTCTGTCACTGCTTTTGCGCAGGAACTGCCATCATTTCCCGGAGCCGAAGGCCATGGACGATATACAATTGGTGGTCGCGGTGGTACTGTTTATCGCGTAACTTCACTTGAAGATACGAATACTCCGGGTACACTTCGTTATGCTGCTACTCAGAAAGGACCACGAACTATCGTTTTTGATGTTTCTGGTACTATTTTCCTGAAAAGTGATTTGAAAGTAAGTAATGATTATATCACTATTGCAGGGCAAACTGCTCCGGGGCAAGGTATATGTATTGCTGATTATGCTTTTATTATTGCTGCCAATGAGGTGATAATTCGTTATGTACGCTTCAGACCAGGAAACAAAAGTGCTATCGAGAACGAACTTGAACCTGATGGATTGGGCGGTATGGACCGAAAGAATATTATTATCGATCACTGCTCGGTAAGCTGGTCTGTAGATGAATGTTTATCTGTTTATGGTTGCGAAAATCTGACTGTTCAATGGTGTATTGTTTCTGAAAGTTTGCGCCATTCAGGACATAGCAAAGGTGCTCATGGCTATGGTGGCAACTGGGGTGGTAATAAAGCAACCTATCATCACAATCTTATGGCACATCATGCAAGTCGCGCACCACGTCTTGGTCCTCGTGCAGGAACCCAAGAAAATGAATATGTTGACTATCGTAATAATGTAATATATAATTGGGCCGGCAACGGATGTTATGGCGGTGAAGGAATGAAAATAAATATAGTGGATAATTACTATAAACCAGGTCCGGCTACTCCTAACAGTGCTGTTCGATATCGTATTGCCAAGATTGGTATTCGTACTGAAGAATATTGCAATACTTATCCTGCATTCGCTCCAATGAAGCATGTATGGGGGAAGTACTATGTTAATGGAAATGTAGTAGAAGGTAATGCTGAAGTGACATCCGATAACTGGACCAAAGGTATTTACGCTCAAATAAACAATAACGATTGCGATGGACTTTTTACCGATGTTACGCGTGATACGATCAGACTAAACGAACCTCTTGAAACAAATGTTATAACAAAACATACGGCGCAACGTGCATTCAGACAAGTTCTTCGTTATGCCGGTGCTTCTCTGGATCGCGATATTATTGATCACCGCATCGTTCAGGAAACGGAATATGGTACTTATACTTATAAAGGTAGCGTTTCTGGTGCTTTAGGTTTGATTGATACTCAGGATGATGTTAAGCCTAATGGCGCATTAAGTGCATGGCCGGAGCTGAGTGACAGAGGTGTTACAGCAGAACAGCTGCTCGATTCAGATGGCGATGGTATGCCTGATTATTGGGAAATAGAAATGGGCTTAAATCCTTTCAATGCAGCAGATGGTAAAATTGCAACACTTTCTGCGGAAGGATATACTAATCTTGAAGTTTATATGAATAGTTTGGTGGCAGAGATTACTGCTAAACAAAATGAATTTGAAGATGGTGACAGCGGAGAAGGAGAAGGCGATGATAACGGACCATTGATTGAAGTTTATGTTAATCCTTCTAATCTTGTTTCTTATTTCGATGCTGTAAATGATGGTACAGTGCTTGTTCTTGAAGAGGGTATTTATACCCAGAAAATCAGTATACCTTCAAATCGTACTGTTACTTTGAAAGCAGCTGAAGGTGCACAACCTGTATTGAAATTTACATCTGAAATTTCAGCTTCTTCTGGTGAATCGAATGGCTCACTTATTTTCGATGGATTAACTATTGACCCGGCATCGGTAAATTATTTTATCAGCCTGAAGGGTGGTTCATCTATAAAATCGCTTCAGTTCAGAAATTGTTATATTACATCTTCTAAACGCGGTTTGATGACTATTACCGAAGGAGGTTTGAATGGTGAGCTAATTATAGATAACTCTATCTTCGAATTAAGCAAATGTGAGAGTTATAGCTATATTTATAATGATGGTGGAGCAACGGCAAAAGTTCGTATAACGAATTCTACTTTCTATAACTATCCGCAGGAACATATGTTCTGGACACGCCGCTATGGTAAAGCTTATGATTTTGATTTTACGTTTGCCAATAATACAGTATATCACTGGGCAAAATCGGGTAAAGCTTATTCAATCTGCCGTATGGAGGAAACTGGGCATAGTGTAGCAACAAGCTATATCTTCCGTGATAATATTATTGATAATGGAATAGATACAACTACAGATTTATCAATGCTTTATACAACTGGTGGTGGTTCGCTGCTTGCTGAGAATAATTTATTAGTAGGTGTAAATGGCTATACTGGTACTAATCTGACTTATATCCAGATTAATGATCTTGCCCTTGGTGAAGGTATTCTGTCTGATCTTACATCAATTGATTTCTCAGATCCTGAAAATGGTGAATTCTATATTTTATCTACTTCTCCACTTGCAACTGCAAGCACAACCGGAGGTCTGATAGGCGATATGCGCTGGTTAGAAATTGTTGAAGATGGTACAGGTATAGAATCAGTTGGCGGAGTAGAAAATGCGCCTGTTGTTTATGCTAATGCTAATCAGATTATTGTTGAAGGACTTAGTCCTAATAGCATAGTTGAAGTCTATACAATAAATGGCTTGCTGCAGGATCGTAAAAATACGAATGAATCAAACATATCTTTCTATGTTCCACAGGGAGTATACATTATTCGTGTTGTAGAGATAAATCGCACGACTGCTAAAAAGGTAGTTTGCTTTTAAGTACAACTGAAATAAATATATAGTCTTTTTTAAGGCGGATGTTTCTCAAGAAATATCCGCCTTAATTATTTAATGTTATCTTATTCTTGCGAGATGACTATTTATCAACGTCATTTTTTCTAACAATTAGCTTATCGATCACATTCTTCATTTGTAAAGTGTAATCTTTAAAATTTATCGTTTATAACGAACTATTTATAAATTTAGGAAGATGTACTTTTTGGGTATTATCCATATAAAAGATAATTATAAAATAAAGAAAACTGAAATATGAGATATAGATTATAGAATTTGTAACAATTGTTATACGAATTAATTCCATTAAAAACCTTATAAATAAGCGCCAGGCAGCTTATTTCGTGTTTTGAACAATTGTTAGCCGATATAGACCTTTCATGAACTACAATGCATTTCTAAATTTGCAAGCTTTTAATCTTATAAGAATTGTAAGGTTAAAAACAGTTAATTCAATTGTATATACTTGACATTTGAAAAGTATTATAAGCAATAAGAATTATTTTTGCATCTATAATAGTTTAAATTTAATAGCATAAAAATGAAACAAGAAATTAAACCGGCTACCGGTCGCCTGGGCATCATGGTAGTTGGTCTTGGTGGTGCAGTTTCAACAACCATGATTGCTGGTGTGTTGTCTGCTCGCAAAGGTTTGGCAAAACCCATTGGCTCAATTACACAAATGGCCACTATGCGTTTAGAGAATAACGAAGAGAAACTGATTAAGGATATAGTTCCTTTGACCAATCTTGACGATATTGTTTTTGGTGGATGGGATATTTTTGAAGATAATGCCTATGATGCTGCAATGTATGCCGAGGTATTAAAAGAAAAAGATTTATTACCAGTAAAAGAGGAAATGCAAGCTATTAAACCTATGGCTGCAGCCTTTGATCATAACTGGGCAAAACGCTTAAATGGGGTATATGTAAAACAACCGGCAACACGTTGGGAACTGATGGAACAACTTCGTCAGGATATTCGCGATTTTAAAGCTACAAACAACTGTGAAAGAATATCAATGATTTGGGCTGCTAGTACTGAGATTTATATTCCAATGTCTGAAGCACACATGACACTCGAAGCATTTGAAGCTGCTATGCGTGCTGATAACACTGAAGTAATTTCTCCAAGTATGTGTTATGCATATGCTGCTATCATGGAAGGTGCTCCATTCATCATGGGTGCACCTAATCTTTGTGTTGATATTCCTGCAATGTGGGAACTTTCAAAGAAAATGCATGTGCCTATTTCGGGTAAAGATTTCAAGAGTGGACAAACTATGATGAAAACTGTATTGGCACCTATGTTCAAAACTCGTATGTTGGGTGTTAATGGTTGGTTTTCTACTAATATTCTTGGAAATCGTGACGGTGAAGTTCTTGATGATCCGGACAACTTTAAAACAAAGGAAGTAAGTAAGCTATCTGTTATCGAGAATATTTTCGAACCTGAAAAGTATCCTGATCTATACGGTGATGTTTATCATAAAGTTCGTATTAATTATTATCCTCCCCGCAAAGACAATAAAGAGGCATGGGATAATATTGACATCTTTGGCTGGATGGGTTACCCAATGGAAATAAAAGTAAATTTCCTTTGTCGCGATTCTATTCTTGCTGCTCCTATTGCACTTGACCTGGTATTGTTTAGTGATTTGGCTTTACGTGCAGGTATGGATGGTATTCAAACATGGTTATCATTCTTCTGTAAGAGTCCGATGCACGATTTAGAGCATGAGCCAACTCATGATTTATTCCAGCAATGGAGAATGGTCAAAGAGACTTTAAGAACAATGATTGGTGAAAAAGCACCAAGTTATCTGGATTAAACATAAATGAAATATGCATTAATTGCAGCCGGCGAAGGCTCAAGACTTCAGGCAGAAGGAGTAGCAACTCCAAAACCTTTAGTTCCTGTTTTAGGTGTTCCACTCCTGAGCCGGTTATTCAGAATATTTATTGATAATGATGCAGAATCTATCTGTATCATTATCAATGAATCAATGACAGAGGTTCGTTCATATCTTGAAAATTTAACTTTATCTGTACCTCTTCATATAATTATAAAATCTACTCCCGATTCTTTTCGTAGTTTTTGCGAACTCAAGCCTTTTTTAGAAGGTGAAGGAAAATTCTGTCTGACAACTGTCGATCCGATCTTTTCTGAAAAAGAGTTTACTGATTATATCCACGCTTTTATAAATGATGATCAATGTGATGCATTAATGGCGGTAACTGATTATATTGATGATGAAACACCATTATATGTAAAAACAAATCAGGACCTGGATATAACCGGATATGCAAACTGCAATTATGAAGGCAGTAAATATATTTCAGGTGGCATTTATTGCATGAATCAGCATGCACTTAATTTACTACCTAAGGCCATGCAGGAAGGTATTTGCAGAATGCGTGGATTCCAACAATATTTAGTTGATAGTAGATTATGCCTTAAGGCTTTTCCATTCACTAAAATTATCGACATAGATCATGCTGCTGATATCCAAAAAGCTGAGCATTTTCTGAAAACACTTTAAGATGAAACCAATCACATTTGCTGCTATACAGCGATATTCAATTTTTTCCCCTAACCATGTCGGAAACGATTCGGCTATCTTCTCTGATGTTGCTCAATTTCTTATTGATAATGGTCATAAAGTAAATTATTATAATGAACAGGTTTTTCTGACATCTGCAGAAATTGAGAAGAATGTTTTCACTATGATTCGGAGTAAAGCTGCCATTCGCAAGCTTCAGCGTCTTGAAAAAGAAGAAGGAGTGGTTGCTTCAAATTCGGCTTTTGGTATTGAAAACTGTACGCGTGAAGAAATGACACGTATGTTTCTTAAGGAAGGTATTCCACATCCGGAAAGTGTTATTCTTGAAACATACGAATGCGAGGATTTCTCACATTTACCAAAGATATATGAACCTTGTTGGGTAAAACGAGCTGACTTTCATGCCATTCACAAAGAAGATGTGACGTATGTTCGTACAAACGATGAACTGCGTGCTGTAATGGCTGAATATGCACTCAGAGGAATAGACAGGGTTGTTATTAATCGTCATTTGATTGGTGATTTGATAAAGTTTTATGGGGTTAAGGGAACCGATTTTTTTCATTGGTTCTATCCTCAGCCAGGTATTCACAGTAAATTCGGGCTTGAAGCAATTAATGGTGAACCACAAGGGATTAATTTTTCTATCGATACTTTGCGTTCTATTTGTGATGAGGCTGCAAAGTTATTGAATGTCAGTATATATGGCGGTGATTGTATTGTTTCACCTGATGGTGAAATCCGCATCATCGATTTCAATGATTGGCCAAGCTTTGCTCCATGCAGAAAGGAAGCTGCAAAAGCTATAGGTCAGACAATCTTGAATGAAGCAAAATAATAATGATGACTAACGAACAAAAAAATAAAGACTTACAGGCTACACTAAAATCGGGCGATACTGAAGAGTGGATTGATTTACTCTTTTATCGTCCTATCGGCTATAAATGGGCACTTCTTTTTCAGAGAATGGGTATCTCACCTAATGCCGTTACAATCGCATCAATATTTTTAGGGATTGGCGCAGGTTGTCTTTTCTATTTCAATGATTTATTGCTGAATATGGCAGGTATGTGTTTGCTGATATGGGCAAATATGTATGATAGTGCCGATGGTCAGCTGGCCAGAATGACTGGTCAAAAATCAGAACTTGGGCGTATTCTCGATGGTCTTTGCGGTGATATCTGGTTCTTCACGATCTATGCGGCAATCTGTCTGCGCTTACAGTCAGAATGGGGTTTTTCTATATGGATTTTAGCTGCTGTAACTGGATTCTTTCATAGCAAACAAGCTGCTATGGCTGATTACTATCGTAATATTCATCTGTTTTTTTTGAAAGGCAAAAATGGTAGTGAACTCGATAATTCAGCACAGCAAGAAGCTTTATTCCATTCTTTAAGCTGGAGTAAAGATGGTTTATTCAAACTCTTTATCTGGTTCTATGCACGTTATACACGTTCTCAAGAATCACTTTCACCTGCTTTTCAACGTTTCTCTAAACTGTTAAAGGTGAAGTATGGCGATTCTGTGCCACAAAATATACGTGACTTATTCCGGAAAGATAGTTTGCCTTTAATGAAGTATACCAATATACTTTCCTTCAATACGCGAGTAATTGTATTGTTTTTGTCTCTTTTGTTCAACTTACCATGGCTTTATTTTGTTTTCGAATTAACCATCTTAAATGGTTTGCTTATATATATGATTTTTAAACATGAATCATTATGTAAACAATTAAGCCGATATATTGAAAACAAATAATGAATAGTCGCTTTCGCAATTTCTTTCTTGCATTTGGTGTTGTTGCCGTAGTTATAATGCTGTTTACCTTTGATGTTTCATATCAGGAATTATATGAGAACATTAAAAGAGCTGGCTTATATCTTCCATTGATATTGGTTTTATGGTTAGTTATCTACCTCATAAATACTTCTTCATGGTATATAATATTGAGAAGCGGCGGTCCGATTTCTACTCTATCTTTTAGCCGGTTGTTCAAGTTTACAGTTTCTGGTTTTGCGATTAATTATGTAACTCCCGTTGGTTTAATGGGAGGAGAGCCTTATCGCATTATGGAATTAAAGCCATATGTAGGTGTTGAGCGTGCAACGTCATCGGTAGTTCTTTATGTAATGATGCATATCTTTTCTCATTTTGTATTCTGGATAGCGGCAGTTATATTGTATGTTGCCTGTTATAAAGTAAGTTTCGAAATGGGAATTGTGTTAGGGTTGGTAACCTTGCTTTGTCTGTTCCTGATTGTTGTATTTATGAAAGGATATAAAAAAGGAATGGCTGTGGCCTGCATTAAAATAGGAAGTCATATACCTTTTCTAAAGAAACATGCTATTAAATTCGCAGAAGATAATAAAGACAAGCTTCGTAATATTGATGAGCAGATAGCTTTGCTTCATAGTCAGAAGAAAAGTACTTTCTATAGTTCGCTGTCACTTGAATTCATTGCGCGTGTAGTGGGTTGTCTTGAAATCTGGTTAATTCTTAATATTCTTACTTCAGATATTAGTTTTGTAGACTGTATTCTTGTTGTAGCTTTCTCCTCATTAATGGCAAATATCCTCTTCTTTCTTCCTATGCAGTTAGGAGGCCGTGAAGGCGGTTTTGCATTGGCTGTAGCCGGATTGTCTTTATCTGGTGCATATGGCGTTTATGCGGCACTTATCACCCGTGTACGCGAATGTTTCTGGATTATCATTGGTTTGGCATTAGTAAAAATTGGAAATAAACATGATCAATTTAAATAAAGTGAAAGCATTTGCTTTCGATTTTGGTGGTACTCTCGATTCACCTTTTCTGCATTGGATGGATATTTATCTGAAACTCTACAATGAGCAGCTTCATCTCCCGTTGACCAAAGAGAATTTCCGTGATGCTTATGTCTATGCTGAACGTATGATGGAAAAGGAAAGCTATGTTAATCCATCTCATTCTCTCCTTGAAACTCAGCTTTTCAAAACGCATCTACAGTTTGCATATTTGGCAGATAATAATATCATAGAACTTCCGACTGCTGATATTGAGAAAATTGCCTTAAAAGCCGCTAAATTAGTTACAGATTACTCTTCTGCATATGTTGCAAAGGCTAAACCTGTACTCGAGAAACTGGCAAAGAAATATGATTTGCTTCTGGTTTCAAACTATTATGGGAATGTGGCTAAAGTGGTTTCCGATATGGGCATTGCCGGTCTGTTTAAATCCATCACAGATTCAACCATTGAGAATGTGCGGAAACCAGATCCCCGTTTGTGGAAAATTGCTATTGAACGTCAGGGATATTTGCCTGAAGAAGTTGTAATTGTTGGTGATTCAATGAAGAATGATATATTACCAGCTTTGGCATTGGGTTGTCAGGCGGTTCAGGGAATACCAGAAAGTGGTAAGATTCCCGAAAATTGTACAAGTATTACAAGTCTTGACGAATTATTATTATTATAAACGACTTTATATAAATAAAAAAGTGGGTATGAACTTCTTTCGAATCATACCCACTTTTTTATTTTATTTCAATTTCTTCTTTCATGTCAATTTCTTCGCCTTGTGCATCATAGAATACATATTGCAGGAAGGCCAGTTTTTGACTTGGAATAATCTTGATGCCAAATCCGTATTTAAATCTCCATTTCCATTTCAGGGAGAATAATCCCTTATTAATGAAAGCAGCAATATACGGATGTACATGCAATGAGAAATTCTTTATCTTCAGTTTGTTAACTAAGTAGTCAATTTTGCTCTCTAAAGTATCAGTGAAAAGAATCGAAGATTTGATTTTTCCTTTACCAAAGCAGGTCGGACAAATTTCGGATGTATTTATATCCATCGCCGGTCTTACGCGTTGTCTGGTGATTTGCATTAATCCAAACTTACTTAGCGGTAAGATGTTATGTCTGGCTCTGTCTTTTTGCATGTTTGTACACATGCGTTCATAAAGTTTCTGACGGTTTTCGGCTTCATTCATGTCGATAAAATCGACAACAATAATTCCTCCCATATCGCGTAGTCTTAACTGACGTGCGAGTTCGTCTGCTGCTCCAAGATTAACTTCAAGTGCATTGGCTTCCTGGCCGTTTGCATTTTTGGTGCGGTTTCCACTATTAACATCTACTACATGCAGCGCTTCTGTATGTTCGATGATAAGGTATGCTCCGCTTTTGTAGGATACAGTTTTTCCGAACGAGGATTTAATTTGTTTGGTAATGCCGAAGTTGTCATAGATAGGTAACTGTCCTTTATACAGTTTTACAATACCTATACGATCCGGTGCAATAAGTCCAACATAATCTTTTATCTCATTATAAACCTCTTCATTGTTTACATAAATATTTTCGAATGAAGGGTTAAAGAGGTCACGAAGAAGGCCTACGGCACGACTTGTCTCTTCGTAAATAAGGGTAGGAAGTTTAGTTGACTTTTGTACTTTGGTAATCGCTTCTTCCCAATGCTTTAAAAGTATTTTAAGCTCTCCGTCGAGTTCAGCAACACGTTTGCCCTCTGCAACAGTTCTTACAATAACCCCAAAATTTTTGGGTTTAATGCTCATCAGAAGTTGTTTTAGTCTGGCGCGTTCTTCGCCCGATTTAATTTTTTGTGAAACAGAAACCTTATCATTAAAAGGAATTAAAACCAGATATCTTCCTGCAAACGATATTTCGGAAGTCAATCTTGGTCCTTTTGTAGAAATTGGTTCTTTTACAATTTGTACCACAATCTCCTGTCCAACTTTAAGCGTGTTGGCAATCGCTCCGTCTTTCTCTAAATCAGGAAGAATGGTAGCTTTTGAGATTGGATTTAGCTTTTTACGGTCGCTAACCGTTTGCTTAACATACTTATTTAGTGAGTTAAATTGAGGTCCTAAGTCTAAATAATGAAGAAATGCATCTTTCTCATAGCCTACGTCTATAAAACATGCATTCAGTCCGGGCATCAATTTCTTGACACGTCCTAAATACATATTGCCCACAGAAAAGGAAGCATTTCTTCCCTCGCTTTGAAGTTCTACAAGGCTTTTATCTTCAAGTAATGCTATAGATACTTCTTTGGGTTGTACGTCTACTACTAATTCACTTGTCACAATTTCTTTTGTTTTTTAGATTCAGTCAAATCACGGTGAAGATTTCCGCAAGATGAGACCTTTATTTAAACAAAGAACAAACTTTAAAAGACATTTGCTTTTCAAGTTTGTTCTTTATTTCTGACTAATTCAGACTAAAAATTACTTTTTGCTTTTATGTCTGTTCTTTCTTAGTCTTTTTTTACGCTTATGCGTAGACATTTTATGTCTTTTCTTTTTCTTTCCGCTTGGCATAGCCTTAATTTTTTATGGTTAGTACTATTGTTTAATTATTTCTTTACTGAAATAGTAAAAGTTTTGGCAGGTTTAAATGCCGGTATGTTATGTTCTGGGATAATAATGGTTGTATTCTTTGAAATGTTACGAGCCGTTTTCTGTGCTCTTTTCTTTACAATGAAACTACCAAACCCACGGAGGTAAACATTTTCATCTTTCGCTAAAGATTCCTTAACTGCTTCCATAAACGCCTCGATTGTGGTGAGTACTGCTACCTTATCAATTCCGGTGTTCTTTGCAATCTCGTTTACAATATCTGCTTTCGTCATTTTATAATCAAAACTAATATTATTACTATATTGTTGCTAAAATTTTGGACTGCAAATATATAGCTTTTTCCAGCAACAAACAAAACAAAGCGACTTTTATTTAAACAGCTTTTGGGAACAATCTATAAATTAACATTCTATCTCAATTACTTATAAGAAATATCGTGATAAAAAAATGAAATCAGTTTATTAAATACAAAAAGTATAAAAGCCATTATATTCCCTCTTTTATTATCATTTATCTTATATATAATAGTCTTTTATTTTTATATTTCTGAATAAAAACTGCTATTCTTTAAAAAATATTCTTGAATCAGCTTCTCCCTTTCTAAAACACTATTTTTGTCTGATGGTTTTATTCAAGTAATAAAATTCATTAATAATAAATTTCACGAAAAGAATACGTAAATAAATGAATCAATTTACCTCTGAAATAATCGAATGGTATAATCATCATAAACGCAATTTACCATGGCGTCATACTAAAGATCCTTATATAATCTGGATATCCGAAATTATTTTACAGCAAACTCGTGTTGCGCAAGGATATGATTACTTTGTTCGCTTTATTGAACGATTTCCTGATATACAATCACTTGCTTCTGCTTCTGAAGATGAAGTGCTGAAATACTGGCAAGGATTAGGATATTACTCCCGGGCCAGAAATTTGCATGCTGCAGCAAAGAGCATGAATGGTAAGTTTCCTGATAAATATGAAGATGTACTTGCTCTGAAAGGAGTTGGAGAATACACAGCTGCTGCTATTTGTTCTTTTGCCTATCATATGCCATATGCCGTTTTAGATGGAAATGTATATCGGGTTCTTGCACGTTATTTTAATATACCACAACCCATTAATACCACTGCTGGCCATAAACTTTTCGCAACGCTTGCCAGAGAAATGTTGTATACACCACATCCTGAAATTTACAATCAGGCTATTATGGATTTCGGAGCCTTGCAATGTGTACCAAAATCTCCATCTTGTAACCTATGTCCTTTAATTGAAAGTTGCGGAGCTTATAGCTCTAAACTTGTAGATAAATTGCCGGTTAAACTTAATAAAAACAAGAATAGAAATCGTTATTTCAACTATTTTATGATCCGTTTCAATGATTCTTTTGTGTTGCGAAAAAGGATAGCCGATGATATATGGAAAAACCTCTATGAGCTACCATTAATCGAAACATTTGCAGAATTATCTATTGATGATTTAACACAATCGAACGAATTTATCTCTATGAACGCCATATTTAAGGCGGAAACTGATATAGTATTTTGTCATCAGATGAAACATATTTTATCTCATCAAACACTTTTTATCAAATTTTATGACATAGTGTTGACAGAGCAATTACATATGAATGAAGATTTTATATCAGTTTCCATAAATGATACAGATTTATATGCAATGCCCAAACCGATTGAAATATTCATTGAAAAAATCATATCTTCTGTTGTTTGATATTTTAATAATGTTTATATTTGGCAGATAATACTTAAAAAAAGAAAAATATGTCAGTAAATAAAGTCATTTTGTTAGGAAATGTAGGCAAAGACCCTGAAGTTAGATATTTGGATACCGGTATTGCAGTAGCTACTTTTCCTTTGGCTACAACAGAAAAAGGTTATACTTTAAATAACGGAACTCAGGTGCCCGAACGAACAGAATGGCACAATCTTGTTTTATGGCGCGGACTGGCCGAAATTGCCGAGAAGTATGTGCATAAAGGAGATAAATTATACGTTGAAGGAAAAATCAAATCACGATCATACGACGATCAGTCGGGCAATAAACGATATGTGACTGAGATTTTTGTTGATAATATGGAAATGCTGAGTGCCCGTAATACACAAAATAACGGACATGCTCCATCTGCACAAACAGCTCCTGCGGCAGCTAATGAACCTGCCAAACAACCTGATCAAAAAGAAGAATTACCTTTTTAAAAGTTTAGATAATGCTTTCAGAAGCAAAGAATTCATGCTTCTGAAAGTTTTTGTTTCACTAAAATAAACCATTTTGGACTCAGACGATTATTTACGCCAGTTTCTTGATATTTTCAGTAATATCACCATTCATGTTCCCTCGTTTTCTGCTATTTTGGCCATCATACTTGCTGCCATTCTTTTGTTGGCTTCAGGTTTTGCCTCTGCCTCTGAAATTGCTTTCTTCTCACTATCACCAAATGACCTTAACGAAGTCGAAGAAGATTCGCATCCTGCTGATTTAAAGATAAGAAGCCTTCTGGATAACTCAGAAAGCCTGCTTGCTACAGTTTTGATAACAAACAATTTTGTAAATGTAACCATCATTATGCTGTGCAACTTCTTTTTTCTGAGTGTGTTCGAGTTTCATTCAGGCATTGCCGAGTTCGTAATACTTACCGTTATTCTTACTTTCCTGTTATTGCTGTTTGGTGAAATCATGCCTAAGATTTATTCAACTCAGCGCACACTAAAATTCTGTCGTTTTGCCGCCCCTGGCATCTATGCATTGCGTACAGTATTTAAACCGCTATCATACCTGCTGGTACATTCAACCGGATTTTTAAATAAATACTTTGCAAAACGTCGTCACAGTATTTCTGTTGATGAACTTTCGCAAGCTTTAGAGCTTACCGATAAAGAGGAATTGAAAGAAGAAAACAATATTTTAGAAGGCATTATTCGCTTTGGCGGAGAGACGGCTAAAGAAGTCATGACTTCACGTCTTGATATTGTTGATCTGGATATACGTTCATCTTTTAATGATGTAATGAAATGTATTGTTGATAATGCCTATTCGCGAATTCCGGTCTATGCTGGTTCACGTGATAACATCAAAGGAATCCTTTATATAAAAGACTTATTACCGCATCTGACTAAAAACGAAAACTTCAGATGGCAATCACTTATCCGTCCGGCATATTTCGTTCCGGAAACTAAAATGATAGACGACCTTTTGCGTGATTTTCAGGCAAACAAGATCCATATCGCTATTGTAGTCGATGAATTTGGTGGTACTTCGGGTATTGTTACTATGGAAGATATTATTGAAGAAATTGTAGGTGAAATTCATGATGAATACGATGATGAGGAAAGAACATATACTCAGATAAATGATCATACCTGGATTTTCGAGGCAAAAACACTTCTTTCAGATTTTTACAAAGTAACTCAACTTAAAGAAGAAGATTTCGAAAAAGTATCTGGTGAAGCCGATACCCTTGCCGGTTTGGTGCTCGAGATAAAAGGTGAATTCCCTAAAGTTCACGAGAAACTCAGCTATAAGAATTATGACTTTGATATTCTTGCCATGGATAACCGTCGTATACTTAAGGTAAAATTCACGATTAACCCAATTGTAACCAACGAAGAGTAAAGATGGGATTATATTATGAATTGAAAAATGATGCCATACAGCTGGGCATATGGAAAATTGAAGAAAACGTTGAAGAACTCTTATTGATTTTGCCCGAACGTGATTATTACGAGCACGAACTACTTCGGTTTACTGCTGATCACCGTAAACTCGAATGGCTTTCTGTCCGTGCCCTTCTTTATACCTTAACAGGTCAGCACATTACTGTAGCCTATGAAGATAGTGGCAAACCATATTTCCCATCATATAAAGGATATCTCAGTATATCACATACAAAAGGATATGTAGCTGTTATTTATAGCCCATGTCATCAGGTGGGAATTGATATTGAACAATATGCTCAACGCATTCATCGTTTATCTTCCAGATTTATGCGAGATGATGAAACTGCTGTTGCTATGGATGGAGACACCACATGGAGCAAACTTTTACATTGGTCTGCCAAAGAAACGATGTTTAAGTGCATGGACTCTGCTGAAGTTGACTTTAAAGAGCATATGCATATTCCCGAATTTAAGCCCGAAAGTGGAGGTGTTTTTACGGGCAAAGATTATAAAACATCTTTTCACCGAATATTTGATATTCACTATCTCACCGACAAGGATTTCGTTCTTACCTGGACCTGGTTTTAGCTCCGTGATTATAGCTTGAAACAGAAATGAAATATAAATTTCAATTAATCGTCACATCTCTTTCGGCTTAAATCTATTTCTTTGTAAGTTCAATTATAACTTATAATAAATCAACATTTTAATATCACAACGCATATGGTACAGTTTATTGAATCCGAACTACAATTACTCAAAAATGAAATCACTGAAATGTGGGATCTTGTTTATAGTCAGCTGCAACGCTCTGGTAAAGCTGTATTGAATTGTGATAAAGATCTGGCTCAGACTGTACTCTTACGTGAGAGAAGAGTAAATACTTTCGAACTTAAAATCGATAGTGATGTGGAAGATATTATTGCCTTATACAATCCCCTTGCTATAGATTTGCGCTTCGTCTTGGCGATGCTAAAGATAAATACCAATCTTGAACGTATTGGTGATTTTGCTGAAGGCATATCACGCTTCATCATTAAGTGCGGTGCTTCTGTAGTTGATGATAAACTGATGAAAGAGATACGGTTTGAAGAAATGTTTACTGAAGTTCTTGAAATGCTCGATTTGGCCAAGCATGCACTTCTTGAAGAAAAGATTGATATTGCCACTTCAATATTCCCTAAAGACAATGTCCTCGATGAAATTAATGCTAATTCAGTAACGGTTCTTGCCAATTATATGAGACAGCATCCTGAAAGTGCCGAGGTCTGCCTTGACCTGATAGGTATCATCCGTAAACTTGAACGTGCCGGCGACCATATTACTAATATTGCCGAGGAGATTGTATTTTATATTGATGCCAAAGTCCTGAAACATCGCGGCAGATTAGACGAAAATGAAGAAACCAAATGATAATAAACAAAAAAGGATATCTGCAACGATATCCTTTTTTGTTGAATTATGTTTTATACTTTCTCTTTAATCAACCCATTACGGTAAGCCACAAGCAATTTCTGTAAATCAAAAATCTGCGCTTCAAGCACTTTTCCTTTATCTGTATCTTTCACCATCATACGCTGCGAATTAAATTCAATAACGAACGTGGTCGATTTAATATCCTGACCCTCTTCAATTGCTTTTTGTGAGGACTGGAAAGGTTCATGTTGCACCAGCTGCATTCCGTGTGAATGATATACCAGGGTATATCCGGCAATACCTGTTTCGGGCTGATATGCCTTCGAAAAACCACCATCGATAACGAGTAACTTGCCATTAGCCTTCATTGGTTGTTCTCCTTTGATGGTTTTTACCGGAACATGTCCGTTGATAATATGAGAATGTGGACCTGTAATTCCAAATTCAGCAAGAATATTATCACAAACTGTCTCATTATCTCTCATATCATAATAATAGCCTTTTTCTTCTTTCTGAAGTTCTTTATCAGTCAGGAAATAACGTTCAAAAGTAGCCATTTTCTTTTTGTCGAAAGATGGAGAATCCGGACCACACCATACATACCATATATAATCCATGGCAAATTGCTTCTCTTTAGCACTCTCTTCATCGAAATAGGCGGTACGAATCAACTGATCTACTTTATTCAGTAATGCCTGACCTTTATATTTCTTCTTACCAATAGTTACATCTTTAAAACTGCCATCTGCATTCAATGGAATTGAAGCATGATAAAGTAGGTTAGAGTTACAAACCAGATACATGCCACCATAAGTGAACAGGCAGCGCATATGCTTCTTCAGTTTTTCACTATTTACAAAAGAATCCTGTAGTTTCTTTACCAGTTCATCTTCTTCAGGAGTAAGCTTATAGGGATCTTTAGGGTCAATCGTCGGGAAATGAGAATCGCGTAACGGATATTCTTTTCCTTCGAAAACAAAGACACCTTTTTCATAATCTATTTTATCAAGTAATTTACGGTCATTCAGTTCAAATTCAGGATGGCGATCAATAATACCAGCTTCGAGTTTAAATTGAATTACAGTGATAGCTTTATGCATTTGTGCAATAAGTCGCAATGTTTTTTCATTGTGATTTGCATCCGAAACATTAGCTTTCGTTTTAAAAATAGTACACGGGTCATCTGCATAAGTATCCATAGCGAATGTTGCTAAAGGCAATAAATTGATGCTATATCCATCTTCCAGTGTATTCAGATTGCCATAGCGCATCGACATACGGATAACATTAGCTATACAACTGGTGTTGCCGGCCGCAGCACCCATCCACAAAATATCGTGATTACCCCACTGAATATCGAAGTTGTGATAATCGCACAAGGTATCCATAATAATATGAGCACCCGGACCTCTGTCATAAATATCACCGACTATATGCAGCGAATCAATAGTCAGACGTTGAATCAGATTACACATCGCAATGATAAATTCGTCGGCACGTTTAATAGAAATAATTGTGCTGATAATTACATCAATATACGCATGTTTATTGGGCTCAATGCTCGATTCATGAAGTAACTCCTGAATGATATATGAGAATTCCTTTGGCAGAGATTTGCGTACTTTTGAACGGGTATATTTCGAAGATACATTCTGGCAAACCTTCACCAGCTGATTTAAGGTAATCAGATACCAGTCATCCAGGTCGGTCTCCTGTTCCTTTACCAGCCGGAGTTTTTCTTCCGGATAATAAATCAGTGTACAAATTTCTTTCTTCTCAACTTCGCGTAATGTGTTGCCGAATATCTCATTTACTTTGCGTTTCACAGCTCCCGATGCATTTTTCAATACATGGCGGAAGGCCTCATCTTCTCCGTGAATATCTGTAAGAAAATGTTCAGTCCCTTTCGGAAGATTTAAAATAGCTTCAAGATTGATAATCTCAGTTGCAGCATCTGCAATTGTCGGAAAGCTTCTAGATAATAATTGCAAATACCGCAGATCGGTTGCAATGCTTTCCGGAGTGATTGAATTCTGAGCTGTCATTTCATTTAAAATTAGGTGGTTAGGGATATTTTTTAGTTTGTTTATATCAGGTTAATAAGAACATCAATAATAATTGGGCGATGATGACACGAATAAACATACAAAACGGATAAACCGTTGCGTAGGCCACCGATGGATTGTCACCCGAAACTACTTCATTGGCATGGGTCAGTGCCATAGGATTTGCCATACTACCGCAAAGCATTCCCGAAACAGTTCCAAAATCGATCTTCATCAATTTTAATGCAATAAATCCGATAATAATTACCGGGATGATTGTCATAGCTGCACCGATACCTACCCACATGGCACCTTCGGCGCGGAAAACGGTCTCAAAAAAATGAGCTCCCGAACTTAATCCAAGGCAAGCCAGATAGAGTGTAAGACCTAATGCTCTTAACATCAGATTGGCGCTTCGGGTGGTGTAAGTTACCATATGCAGCCTCGGTCCGAATGTACCTATAAGAATACCAACAATAATAGGACCGCCGGCAAGACCGAGTTTAACCGGAGCACTCATTCCGGGCAGCAAAATAGGAATAGCACCCACCATTAAACCAATAACCATACCTACAAATACGGCAATAAGGTTAGGTTCTTTCAGGTTCTTAATCACATTCCCCAATAGCTTTTCTACACTTTTAATCGCATTCATCTCGCCAACAACCGTAAGTCTGTCGCCCAACTGCAATCTCAATTCCGGTGTAGCCAGAAGCTGAACTCCTGAACGATATACGCGGCTGATGTTGATACCATAATTATTACGCAAACGCAATGAGCCCAACTTTTTGCCATTTAGTTCGGGACGTGTAATTACGATACCCTGCGATACCAGTTGATTATCGATGGCATTCCAGTCGATATCTTCTTTATTCCAGTCAGTATTCTCTTGTTTACCAAATAGTATCGTCAATGCCTGTACATCTTTATCTGCTGCAACTACCAGCAAACGATCGCCTTCACGAAGAATTTTCTCTGAAGTTGGAATAGTCACAGCGCCATCACGCCATAAACGCGAAATTACGAATTTCGGATAACTCATGTGTGCTGCATCCTTGATACTTTTATTAAAAATAGCAGGATTACAAATTTCGAATGCTCCTATATAAGTATGATTATTGTCTTCACCTTCTCCATCGTTCAGGTTTCTGGAATTTACAAGAACCTTGCGAATCAGCATCAAAGCAAGAATAACGCCGACCACTCCCAAAGGATAGGCAACTGCACAACCCAATGCTGGTGTGCTGCTTTCAATTCCCATCTGTTTCATGGTTTGTTGTGCCGCACCAAGTGCCGGTGTGTTTGTTGTTGCTCCACAGAGGATACCCACTGCATCGGGTAGTGACACGCCAAAAGCTATGCTGCTGACTACCGCTATAAATGTTCCAAGCAATACTACGCCTGTCGCCAGAAGATTCAGTTTTACACCTCCTTTTCTGAAAGAGCTGAAAAAACCGGGTCCAACCTGGAGGCCCAGGGCATAGACGAAAATTACAAGACCAAAACTTTCGGCATAGTTCAGCATCTGTTCGTCAATTGACAAACCAAAATGTCCGGCCACAATACCTGTAAAGAACACAAAGGCAACTCCAAGAGAGATGCCAAATATTTTTATCTTACCCAATCCTAAACCGATGGCAGCTATAAGAGAAAGAACAACCACTGCCTGAAGAGCAGAATGTTCTATAAAAAGTTGATTAAGCCATTCCATATATCGAAATTATGCCGCAAAGATAGGAACTATTCCTGCCCTGACAAAACATTTGTCAATCCATTGAGTGCTTTTTATCGGGCTTCAAATTCTTTTCCTGATGAAATGTTTATCTTTGACATCAGAAAATAATGATGTATGTATACAGAAACCATTCAGCTTAAAGATCTCACCATCGGTTATCCCGGAAAAAGAAAGGAGCATATCGTTGCCCGTCATATAAACGCTGCTATAAATAGTGGTGAACTGACTTGTCTTTTGGGGGCAAATGGGGTAGGTAAATCGACGTTACTGCGTACGCTTTCTGCATTTCAGCCAAAGGTTTCGGGGGAGATCTTCTTTTCCGGGAAAGAATTGAATGACTATGTCCAAACCGAACTCGCAAAAGTCATCAGCGTGGTTCTTACTGATAAGCCCGATATATACAACATGACAGTTCGTGAAATGGTGGGGATGGGGCGTTGTCCGTACACCAATTTCTGGGGCGCTTTATCTTCTGAAGATGAAATGGTTGTCGACAAGGCTTTGACAATGGTAGGAATACCGCATTTATCTAAACGAACCATACAAACATTAAGTGACGGGGAACGACAAAAGACGATGATTGCTAAAGCGCTGGCACAAGATACGCCTGTGATCTTTCTTGATGAACCCACCGCCTTTCTCGATTTTCCAAGCAAAGTAGAGATGATGCAATTGTTGCATCAGTTAAGCCGCGAAACCAATAAAACGATATTTCTTTCTACACATGATGTTGAACTGGCGCTCCAAATTGCCGATAATATCTGGTTGATGGAAAAAGATAAAGAAGTGATTACCGGTTCACCCGAAGATCTGGCATTAGATGGAACCCTGAACCGGTTCTTTGGACGCAAAGGAATTGTCTTCGATGAAGAAACCGGACTATTTCGGGTAGAGAATGAATGTCATAAAGCGGTTTGCCTTCTTGGTGAAGGGACAAAATCTGTAATGGTTAGAAAAGCTTTAATGCGCAATGGATTTCAGGTGACCAATGACGTCAGTCTTCCTCTAAAAATTGAGATTATTGAAGATGAAATTTGCCTTATCGAATCAAATCTTCAAAGAATTGGCTTTTCAACTATCGATGAACTTCTGCGTAAATTGAAGTAATTCAATATCTGTTTACAAATCACTTAAAAAGTCTGCATGTTTTATATCTTTTGGGTATAAAAGATGCAGATTTTTTTTTGAAAACGCCATTCTTATATCAATAATATTAAGTCATAAGTGAATAATATTAATTAACGATTTGATAATATTGAATATATTCTTATGTTTGTTGCGAATAAACATAAAGTTATGAATAAAACTCTTAATAAAAAACGGTTGCCATTATATTGTCCTTCCTGTAGCGCAAAGTTGCTTGTAAGTAAAATGGTTTGTCTGGAGTGTCAAACAGAAGTCTGCGGAGAATATAAACTCCCTGTACTTGCTCAGTTAGCTGAAAAAGAGCAACAATTTGTGCTTGATTTTGTGAAGTCAAGTGGCAGCTTAAAAGATATGGCCAAAAGCATGGGCGTAAGTTATCCTACTGTACGTAATATTCTCGATGATTTGATTGTGAAACTGAATAACATGGAACAGTAATGAAGCTCTCTAAATTAATCTTCAATCCGTTTGAACGCATAGCCGGATATGAAGCTCTGTTAATCGGGGTTGTCGGCATTGCTCTAAATTCATTATTAGGTTATCTCTCAAAGATGCACTCTCTTGGCATCTTACATTTTGGGCCAGCTTCTAATCAGGAATTCTGGGTATTTGCCACAGAGAATATCATTATATGGCTTGTTCCTGCCATTATATTTTATATTGCAGGACTTCTATTTACAAAATCGCATATTCGTATTGTTGATGTACTGGGCACTACCGCTTTTGCAAAATTGCCATTGATTTTAATGTGCATTCTGTGGTTTACACCTCCTTTGCAACAGCTGGTCAGTATAGATCCTAATGCAACTCCTGATGCAATGAAAGCCTCAGTCGATGATATTAATATGATAGCAATGGGCGCTGTCTCAATTTTATCTATTGCATTCTTTGCATGGTCTTATATTTGGCTTTACAATGCAATGAAAGTTTCGTGTAATCTGAAAGGATTAAAAGGCGCCTTAGTCTATATTTTCGCAATTATTGGCGGCGATATTCTCACAGTCTGGATTATATCCTATATAAAATAATCTTCCTGAGCAATTCTTTTCGTCTCATATAAACATAAAAAATCGATATGAAAAAGCTTAAATTTATTCTTTTAGTCATTGCATCATTGATGCTGTCTCTTCCAAATTCCAGTGCACAAGAGATTAGTGGAAGCTGGTTTGGTGCAGTCAAAATCAATGGTATGCCGTTACGGATAAAATTCAATATCATTCAAAACGATAGTCTTTTAACTGCAACACTCGTATCCTTAGATCAGGGCAATATGGAAGTGCCTGCAACAAAAGTGATGTTTGAAGATTCTAAACTAACTTTATCCGTTGCGAATATCGGATTTGAATATACCGGAGAGATGATTGCCGACTCGATTATTGGTTCTATGGCTCAGGGGGGAATGAAGTTTCCGTTGAATCTGACCAGGACGGGGATAGCAAAAACAAAACGAAACCGTCCGCAAGAACCGAATAAGCCCTATCCATATAACGAAGAACATGTATTCATTGAGAATGGTGATGTGACACTTGCTGGTACACTTACGCTACCCAAAGAAAGTAGTAAACATCCTGCCGTGGTTTTGGTATCAGGAAGCGGAGCTCAAAACAGAGATGAAGAGTTAATGGGACATCGTCCATTTCTTGTTATTGCTGATTATCTGACACGAAACAATATAGCCGTTCTGCGTTACGATGATCGTGGCTTTGCTGAATCAACCGGGAACTTTGCATCATCCACCACATTTGATTTTGCAACCGATGCGCATGCTGCTGTCAACTATCTGAAAAACCGTGATGAAATAGATTCTGAGCGTATCGGCATTATTGGTCATAGTGAAGGTGGTATAATTGCCCCGCTTGTAGCTGTTGATGAACCCGCTTTGAATTTTATTATATTGCTGGCCGGAACAGGAGTGAGGGGGGATAGTTTATTGATGATGCAAAGTGAACTAATTGCAGAAGCGTCGGGAGTGAGTGCAGGTCAACGTGCCGAGATCGGTGCAATTAACAGGCAAGTTTACGATATGATTCTTCAGGGTAAAAATAATGATGAAGTAACTACTTTTCTGAATAACTACATGGATATTAATACAGCAAAGCAACAAGCCTCTATATCAACATCTCCCTGGTTTCGTACATTTGTGAGTCATGATCCATCGCAAGTTCTCTCTAAAGTAAACTGTCGTGTGCTGGCACTAAATGGCACAAAAGATTTGCAAGTACCAAGTAAAGAAAATCTTGGCGCTATCGAAAAGGCATTAAAGAAAGGTGAGAATGATCGATATAAAATAGTGGAACTGGAAGGTCTGAATCACTTGTTTCAACATTGTAACACCGGGTTGTTTAATGAATATTCGGAAATTGAGGAGACTATTTCTCCCGAGGTTCTGCAAATTATGAAAGATTTTATTCTACACGATTAAACTAATAAAATGATAGAGTGATGATTGGACAACCAAAAATATTCAGGTCTCGCATTAGTGTTTTGCTTATATTATTTATTCTGGCAATTTTTATATTTACATCTCTATCCATCTTTCAGGAAAGAGATAGCCGCGGAGCATACATTTTTGGCGCTATATTCCTTATAATGATGTTTCTTTTTACAGGCGTACGTTACATCATTTCAGGCGATAAGCTATTTATAAAAATGTGGTTTATACCGATGGGGAGTATAAAAATTTTGGAAATCAGTTCGATAAACCGTTCATATAATCCTCTGTCTGCACCTGCAGTTTCATTAAAAAGATTGGCATTGTATCGTTATAGAAATCTATCGGCACTCATATCGCCC
Source organism: uncultured Bacteroides sp. (assembly GCA_947074195.1). Lineage (GTDB taxonomy): Bacteria > Bacteroidota > Bacteroidia > Bacteroidales > Bacteroidaceae > Bacteroides. Next base: position 5,047 of record CAMTOS010000025.1, on the reverse strand, counting down.
GTTCGGGAACAGGAGTTTCTGGAAGAATTAAAGACAATCAATCCCCGAATAAAAATAAATATCCCAACTCCCGGTAGCTCGTGGCGTATATGGGATTGGGATATTTAAAATTTATCTTATTCAAACATACTCTGAATACCTTCTTTCAAGCTTAGAGGTTCATAACCCAAAGTTGTTTTAGCCTTTTCAATGCTGAGTCCGCTAAATTTAGGGCGGGGAGTTTTCTCCTGCATTTCTTCGGTGGTGACTGGTTCAATCAACGATTTATCCAGTTTTAAATGTTTGGCCACTTCAAAAGCTATATCTGCAATGGATACATAATCGGGACCGCAAATATGGAAGATGCCATTTTCATGATGTGATAATAGCTTTTCAATACCCTTTGCAATATCCTCAACATAAGTAGGAGTTCGCCACTGATCGGAAACTACTCTTATTTTTTCACCTGCACGTAATTTATTCGCTACTAACTGAACGATATTTCCATGTTGTCCGGGTAGTGATTTTCCATAAACCACCACAACACGCACAATGGCATAGTTGCTGCAATACCTGGCAATTCGTTTTTCGCCTTCCCATTTTGTAACTCCATAATAGTTTACCGGATTGGGTTCATCGCTTTCGATATATAGTTTATCCGATTTTCCATCGAAAACAAAATCGGTCGACAGGTGAATAAAGCGGCTATTGTTGGTTTCGCACAAACGTGCCATATTCTCTACGGCAATTGCATTGAGTTTTAAAGCTTCTTCATGGTGAGTTTCGCAATAGTCGGGTACGGACAAAGCGGCGGTATTGATTACTACATCGGGCCTGATAAGCTGAAACAGCTTTTTTAGCTCTTCATAATTACAAATATCTGCCTGGTGGAATTCATATCCACTTATTGGTTGAATATCTTCATGTAAAGAACAGCCGTGCAGGATATTCTCATTCGACTTACAAAGATAGGTCAACAAATGTCTGCCGGTAAAACCATTTGCACCGATAATAAGAATTTTCATAGGGGGGAATTATTTATAAATTAAAAAGGCGATGTACGTCCTTGCTGGACTTCAACACGGACACCAAAGTTGCCGTTGGATGATTTTAATTCGAAAGCACCACGGAAATTACTGCGTTCCCAGGGCAGGGCAGAGGGGTTTGCCACGCGATAGCCCTTTGAGTTATAATCGCCGTAAGTGTTGAGCTGCCAACCATTTTTTAGTCGGAAAGAACCCATTTGCATGTTGTGAAGTGTGCCCGGACCACTATTCCCGAAGAAACCAAACGATGGTGACGAGAATCTTGTGCTTCCCTGCGAATAGACAACATCAGGTGATAATGAAAAAAGGGCACTGTAGTCTTTTGTCATTTCTATCTTCTGCAAGTTTGTTTTTTGAAGCTCAACCGGTTTAATCATCATCAGATCCATATCGATCATAAAGTCATCATACATTTTTACGTTCTCGAATATTTTGTTCGATAGAGAATCCTGTCTGACCTCCGATTGCGCAAAGCAATTGGCAGCAGTCAGTAGTAAAAATAATAGTATGGATAGTGATTTCATATTCCTGATGGTTGATATAGGGCAAAGATAAAAAATATATCATTTGCTGCAAAGCCCTCTGCAGTTTCCCGCAAAAGGCCTGGCTGTTTTCCGCAGAGCGCTCTGCGGTTTTCCGCAAAAGGTTTGGCGGTTTATAGGATAGCCTTAAACAGCGTAGTGCAAAAGGCTATGCACTGTAGTGAATTCCCCTCTGCACTACAGTGCATAGCCCTATGCACCGATTCTTAAAAAGTGCAAAAAAAAACCTGCCTGCTTCTATTCCCGTGGGAAAAAAGCAGGCAGGCCTGTATTATTTATCTGAGAATCAGATTATTCTTAGAACTGGAAGAATTTCTTCGCGTTGTTGTAGCTGATATCTTCGATCATCTGATTAGCACGTTCCATTTCAGTGTAAGGAATTTCGCCGTTTTCGATATCTGTACCTACAAGGTTACACAATGTACGACGGAAATATTCGTGACGTGGGTAAGACATGAACGAACGAGAGTCAGTAAGCATACCTACGAAGCGGCTAAGTGAGCCAAGTACTGAAAGAGCGTTCATTTGTTTTTCCATACCATCTTTTTGGTCAAGGAACCACCAGCCAGAACCGAACTGAATTTTACCAGCAACAGAACCATCCTGGAAGTTACCCAACATAGTAGCGATTACTTCGTTCGCACATGGGTTCAGGTTGTAAAGAATAGTCTTAGTCAACTTACCGTTAGAGTTCAAACGGTCTAAGTATTTAGACATTTTCTTCGCTGTGTTGAATTCGCCGATTGAGTCGAAACCTGTATCAGGACCTAACAACTTGAACATTTTAGTATTGTTGTTACGGATAGCACCGTAGTGGAACTGCTGAGTCCAGCCTTTTTCCCAATCCATTTCGCCGAATACGATCATCATTGCCGATTTGAATTTCAGGATTTCTTCGTGTGACAATTCAGCACCACCATATACTTTATTAAAGATAGCTTTGATTTCAGCATCAGTATAGTCTTCTGCGTAGAATTCTTCGATACCGTGGTCAGACAATTTACAGCCTTGTTCAGCGAAGAAATCGTGACGTTTGCGAAGAGCTTCGATCATATCATCGTAAGTGTTGATAGTCACACCAGCCATTTCGCCAAGTTTCTCAACATAAGCACGGAAATCTGCAGGAACTTCTACAGCCATTGCTTTGTCAGGACGCCATGTTGGAAGCATCTTAACTTCGAAACCGCTTTCGCGAGTCTTGATGTGGTATTCTAATGAATCGATTGGATCATCAGTAGTACAAACAACTTCTACGTTGTAACGACGCATCATGCCACGTGCAGAATATTCTGGCTGAGCAAGTTTTTCGTTACACTCGTCATAAATTTCGCGAGCAGTTTTAGGGCTCAAAATCTTATCGATACCGAAAGCTGTTTTAAGCTCAAGGTGAGTCCAGTGGTAAAGAGGATTACGGAAAGTATAAGGAACGGTTTCAGCCCATTTCTCGAACTTTTCCCAATCTGTTGTATCTTTACCTGTACAGAAGCGTTCGTCAACACCATTTGTACGCATAGCGCGCCATTTGTAGTGGTCACCACCCAACCAGATTTCGGTAAGTGATTTGAACTTGTGGTCGTCAGCTACCATCTGAGGAATCAAGTGGCAGTGGTAGTCGATAATAGGCATTTTAGCCGCATGTTCGTGATACAACTTCTGGGCAGTTTCGGTCTGCAACAGGAAGTTTTCGTCCATAAACTTTTTCATCTTCTTGCGTTTTAAGTATATAAATTAATTACTATTAATAATATATAGTATATTATCTTGATTTATAGTGGAATAGGTTAATAAAATGCATTTTGTTTTATTAACCGTTATCGAACACAAAAGTAGAAAAATTACTTGTAGGAACAAAAATATTCGTATATTTGCATCGAATATTTATAATATTTAAGCTTTATCCTGTGACCGATAAAAAATATACTATTAAAGACATTGCCCGGCTGGCAGGAGTCTCTGCCGGAACAGTAGATCGGGTATTACACAAACGTGGAGATGTCTCAATCAAGAGCTTTGAAAAGGTGAAAAAAGTACTTGATGAGATAGACTATGAGCCTAATGTTTTTGCGATTGGTCTTGCGGCCAAAAAGCATTATACATTCATCTGTATTGTTCCTGATTTTATTGAAGGAGATTACTGGCATTCTGTTTATCTGGGTATTGAGCGTGCAAGAAAGGAATTCAGATCATTTAATATTGAAATTAAATATCAGATGTTTCAGCATGGAAATCCCGATTCGTTCTGGGAAGCCTGCAAAAAGGCGAGCGAAGATAGTGCTGACGCAGTGTTGTTGGCTCCAAACTTCAGAGAATCGACATTGGAGCTCTTGAAGATACTTAAAACAAAGCATGTTCCTTTTGTGTTTATCGATTTTAATATTGAAGATGCCGGCGCATTGGAGTATATTGGTCAGGATTCATTTCTGAGTGGTTTTATTGCTGCAAAAATTCTGATGAGTGATTATAAACAGGGCGAAGAACTTGTATTGTTTTTGAGCGATACAAAAGATAGTCCGGCAGAGATCCAGATGAAACGACGGTTAGATGGATTTATGCATTATCTTCATCAGAATATAGGTGATTTGAAAATTCATGAGGTTGTACTTGATAAGGTTGATGTAGACAGAAATGAGCTTGTTCTTGGTCGTTTCTTTCAACAAAATCCGGATGCAACTTATGGTGCGGTCTTTAACTCCAGAGTTTATCTGGTAGGCGATTTTCTTAAAAACCATGCATCAAAAATGAAAGGGCTGATTGGTTACGATTTGCTCGAAAAGAATGTTGAACTGATGAAGCAAGGTTATATATCTTGTCTGATTGGTCAGCGTCCGGGGTTACAGGGATATTGCGGAGTAAGGGCATTGTGTAGTAATGTTGTTTTTAAGAAACAGGTTCAGGATACAAGATATATGCCTATAGATATTCTGATTAAAGAAAATATAGATTTTTACTTTGAGTTTGTATAAACTCTAAATTTACATATAATAAATCATATAATTAACATGAAAGCATTAAACAAAGAGACTGCTCACAAGGTGCAACGTCCTGAGCGTATTATTCAATTTGGTGAAGGTAACTTTTTGCGTGCATTTGTAGACTGGATTGTCTATAACATGAACGAAAAAACTGACTTCAATGGTAGTATTGTTGTGGTTCAGCCTATCGATAAAGGTATGGTTGATATGCTTGAGGCTCAAGATAACCTTTACCACGTTAATCTTCAGGGATTAGACAAAGGTGAAGTAGTTAACGACCTTACTTTGATTGATGTTATTAGCCGTTCGTTAAATCCATATTCTCAGAACGATGATTTCATGAAGCTGGCTGATCAGCCTGAAATGCGTTTTGTAATTTCAAATACTACTGAGGCTGGTATCGCTTTCGATCCTTCTTGCAAGCTTGAAGATGCTCCTGCTTCTTCTTATCCTGGCAAATTGACTCAGTTGTTGTACCGTCGTTTCAAAACCTTCAACGGTGATATGA
>CAMTOS010000024.1 GCA_947074195.1 uncultured Bacteroides sp. | reverse complement strand
GGGTAAATACCGTTTCCTCTGGATTGAGTGTAATTCTGAATGTATTTTCTTTCAACTCTAAATCATTTCTATCTGCACATGACCCTAAAACTGTAAGAAATACACCAATTATCAGATATACTATTTTTTTCATATAATCTTTATTATATTATTAATTGCGAATCAGAAATTATATATCAATTAAATTCCTGATTCGCTTTATTATATTTGATAGATAATTCTATAATTGATTAATCTGCAATTGTTACGTCATTAGTTCCATCCCATTCAGAATCAACCACTATATTGACTTCTCCGGCTTTCGATAATAATTTTCCGGATACATTTGTTTTGAAATTGCGTTTAATTGGTAAACTCACAAGCATACTGCCAGTATTAGTAATTTCATTATCACCATTATAGAATGTAACTAATGTAGTAGGAATAATATATTTCTCATCATTGATTACTGTTGGAGCAAAAATATAATCACATGTCAAATGTCTTTTTGTTGCATCAATTATATCTCCGGCAAAATCAGCAGATGGATCATAAGTCAATTCTTGCGCATCAGTTACATCACCGGTTGAAACATTAAATTTAGTATATGCTACATATTTAATATCTACTTTATCAGGTGTTAAAGCGGCTACGCCATTAATCTCATTCCAGTCAGTTGTAGTAATATTGAGCTGTCCAAATGGTCTTCTACAAATAACTGTTCCGAAATTATTTGCCTGATTACCAATTTCAATTGCACTTTTTTTGAATGCATAAAAGAATGCATCGCGTGTCACATCATTATTGGTAATATCACTTTTCATTTCAATACTTTTCAAACTACTTGCTGTATAGTTCAAATCTGCATTACTTGTATTTTTCTCAACATAGTCTACCCATACCAAAAATTCATATGGTTGATTTGTGATCAGGCGGAAATTCATGCTTCCATCATTCTGAACCATTCTTTGATAAAGAACATCATTGTTATAAATTTCAAGAATGTAGCGTAATTCATATCCCTCCGGAATTTCAGGTGCTACAGGATTTGCGTCACTTCGTGTGTTTACATAGCTTTCTGCAGTAATGTCTAACTTAAATAATTCGCCTTCAGAGTTAAAACTTTCTTCTTGTTGGTTACATGCTGTGAGCATAAATAAAATACTTAACAACCAAAAATAACTTCTTCTCATGTCGATTTTGTTTGTGGACAAATGTCCGGTTAATAATAGAAAATAATGTTTTGCTTATATAGTTTACTAGTAAATTCAAATTTTAAGGCATAGCAATGGCTGTAAATCTCATAGAAATTTATTAATATTTGAAATCTGAAAGTTTATATATTTAATCCGATGGTTTGTTTAAACCTCATCTTCTCTATTTAATTAATCATCTATCACGATATCTATTTCGCCATCGTAATCTGGATTAATGCCAATTCCTGGTGTATTGTCCGAACTTAAAAGATTTGCTCTTAAAACGGTTAGTTGATCTTTTTCAACAAATATCTTTATATCATTTAATGATTTTATCAGCTCGTTATTATGATCAAAAATATTTATTCCAATCGATATATTCCCCTGTACAATGAGTGGATAATCAAAGCAAAGAACAACTTCCTGATCAGATAATAATTCGAATTGGGAAGTAAAAGATATTCCTGGTTTAGCATCATTTGCTTGTCTTGTAAGAATATTATAACTGAAGGGCATATATGTAGCATAAGTCACTACTGCCGAAAATGAATTCATATTCTCTAATGAATACAGGCCATTCATCTTTTCGATAAAACTTTGAACATCATCAGCAATAAGAATATATTTGCCAACATGACGTTCTAAATCTATATCAATTTTATAAGATTCTGTGATATGTTCATTATAAGATGTCAGATCTATATGATGGATGGCTGATAAGCAATCTCTATAATCTGTATTTGATATATAAGGTTCAAGAAATGGGATTGAGTGGAGGTTATCGCAAATGTAGAATTTATCGTTCAGATTATCCTTCTCAGCATAATCCAACCAGATCATGAAATAAAATTTATCTGCCGAAAGTGTAAATTCCTCTTCAATATTTATAGTATGTAATGGTACTTGTTCCAGACATATTATACGGCGTTCTATCTCTATATTTTTATTTTCGAGGTATACACCAATTATAAGTCTTGGTGTAAATTCAGTTAAAGAGTTAAAGTGTTCATCGGCATTTGATTCAAAAAGTATATTAGCCTGACTTTTTAAAGCAAGCGTAACATTAATTTCCTTATCTTCTATCAGATAATTTTGCTTAGAATGACATGAGGTAAACAACTGTGCTATTGCATACCCCCAAATCAATAATTGTTTTAATTTCATAGTAATACTTATACGGTTAAGTATATATAAGCTTTATGAATCTTATAGTGTTGCCACTTTAGCTTAATATGATTGCTCTGTTTGTTGTAATATGCTGTAATGTTTTGTGTTATTTGTTTTATCATGTATTGAATAACAAATAATAAAGTAAATATATATTAAAATTAAATAAAAACAAAATAAAGAAACATTTATTATCTTCTAATCGGTTAAAAAGAGCATAAAATAAGATAAATAGTAGAATAATAATAGGCTTTTTGAAAAACATTTGAAATAATATACCTCCATAAATATAAATAGCTATGTTTATGATGGTATATTATTCAATTTATAAATGCTTATTTAAACGATAAATTATAAACTTCTCCCGGAGTAGTTTCAATATCATAAAGATATGTAGCATGCATTTCCATTGTATTTATACGAGCTTTAGGTGATATTAATGGTCGTCTGATTTCCTGAGCTTTTAATAAGATATTATCATTGTTATCGAGACTTTTCAATGGCTTTAATTTTTCACCTTCAAGATAGAGCGGTGTTTTTGAACGTATTCTTAGATTTCCACCCAATGTTGATAAAATAGCTGCATTTTTTAATTGATTATTTTCCCAGTTCATTTCCTCAATAATAAATCCTCCGCGACTGCGTAATCCTTTTATTGTACCTTTATCCCATACATCTGGCAATGCAGGTAATAAGAAAACAGTTCCGTCATGACTCTGCACCAGCATTTCGGCTATACCGGCCGCGCAACCAAAGTTACCGTCAATCTGGAAGGGTGGGTGAGCATCAAATAAGTTAGGGTAAGTACCACCGTTTTGTCCGCTTTCATCTATTGTTGGCGATAACTGGTCTGTAATTAATTTAAAGGCCCGGTTTCCGTCAAGAAGTCTTGCCCAAAGACACACTTTCCAACCCATCGACCAACCTGTAGAATGATCTCCTCTTCCTTCTAACGATTGCTTTGCGGCTTCCATCAATATCGGTGTATCGATTGTAATTTGTCTTCCCGGATAAACTCCCCATAAATGCGAAACGTGGCGGTGTTTGTCATTCGGACTATCCCAGTCTTCCATCCACTCCTGCAACTGTCCCCAGCTACCCACCTGCATAGGCGCAAGGTTATCGGCTACATTTCTCAGGCTATCCATAAATAACGGCGACTCATTCATTATTGATGCCGCATCTATCGTATTTCGAAATAAATCGCTAATCATCTGATTATCCATTGTAGCCCCGGCTACTACTACAAAATCACGTTTGCCGTTTACCGTCGGTTTATTTTCAGGCGAATAGGAGGGCGATGCCACCAACCAGTTGTTATTAGGTTCTTTCACGAGGAAGTCAAGATAGAATTCACACGCGCCACGCATTAGCGGATAGACTTCCTCCAGATAGTTCTTATCCCCCGAAAACAGATAACGATCCCATAAATGTTGGGCAAACCATGCATTGCATGTCGGCCATATTCCCCATCCGGCACCATCTACCGAACCTGTTGAGCGCCATATGTCTGTATTATGATGTAATGTCCATCCCCGGCAACCATACATTTCAGCCGATTGTTTTCCTTGTTCTGCAGTTTCTTTAATCAGTTGCAGAAAAGGCTCATGCATCTCAGGCAAATTGGTTATTTCTGCAGGCCAGTAATTCATCTCCACATTAATATCTGTCGTATATTTCCCATCCCATGGTGCTAAACGCTGATAATTCCAGATTCCCTGCAAATTGGCCGCTTGTCCGCCGGGTTGCGAACTACAAATCAGCAGATACCGCCCAAACTGAAAATAAAGAGCTGCCATATGCGGATCAAACTTATCGCCAAACTCCTCCACACGTACGTCTGTGGGTTTCAAAGCTTGTTCATTTATACCTAAATCCAGTGACACTCTGTTGTATAATGGCGCATAAGCCGCAATATGTGCCGCTTTCATCTTATTATAGCTCTTTCCCGCATTTTTCATATACTGGTTAGCCTGACTTACTGCATTACCCGACACATCTTTATAATTGACAAAGTTCGTTCCGGCCGAAACATAAATCGTAGCACTATTAGCTTCGGTTAACTGCAAAACCGAATCGCCCATTGATATCAGTTTTCCTCCCTGATGATCAATTCGTGTCAGCGTGCAGAAACGTACTTTTCCTTCAATTCCTTCATGATCGTTTGCTTTTCCATCAAGTTGCAATTCCTTTTTGCTATTGATGCTGATAGCGATATCCTCATCATAAGGAGTCGTATAACGGGTCTTAAAAGATATTTTTCCTTTTTCAGATGCCGTTAGTCTGATGACCAGTAACTGATCTGGGAAAGAAGTAAAAGCTTCGCGGGTATACGTCACACCATCAGCCACAAATGTTGTGGTTGCAATGGCATTTTCTATGTTCAGATCACGATAAAAGTTAGTATAACCTGATAAACCAGTGAAATCAAGATGCAATGAACCGATAGTCTGATAAGGCATACCATTGGCCGATTCAGATGAGATTACTTCTCCGCATAAAGCCTGTGCTTCTTTATTCTTTCCATCGAAGATAAGCTGACGTATTTGCGGCAAAGCATCTTTTGCTTTCGGGTTGGTATTGTTATGCGGACCACCTCCCCAGATGGTTTCTTCATTCAGCTGAATCGTTTCATTTATCGGATCACCATAAATCATGGCACCGATACGACCATTTCCTAATGGCAGAGCTTCCACCCAACGCTCAGCTGGTCGGTCATACCACAGTTTCATTTCATCATCTTGTGCTTTAAGCTGCAAAAAGCCTGCTCCCAAAAGGAAGCAAGCTATTATGATTTTCTTCATTCTATTCAATCTTATTGTATTTGTACTTTAACCGTTTTCAAATCTTTCTCGTTCGAACTTCCTCCATAAGAAATTTCGTAAACGCCCGGTATAGGACGCATTGTATTTGTATTCACGTCAAACCACTCGAAAGCTTCATAAGGGAGTTCAATCGTTACGTTCTCTTTTTTACCGTTTGTTATATTCACTCGCTTAAAACTACGAAGTGCTTTCTTTGGTCCCTCTTTATCCGATGGACGTTTCAGGTAAACCTGTACTACTTCATCTCCATCCATCTTACCGGCATTCTGAACTGGAATGTTCATAGTCAGAACTTCGCCCTCTTTTAGCTTTTTCTTATTTGTTTTGGCTTTACCATATTTAAAGTTCGTATAGCTCAATCCATGTCCAAATGCGAATAATGGGTCTTCCTCCATATATCTGTAAGTACGGCCTTTCATGTTATAATCTTCAAAGTCGGGTAGCTGATCTGTATTCTTATAGAAAGTTACCGGTAATCTGCCTGCCGGATTGTAATCCCCGAATAGTACTTCGGCTACAGCCTGACCTCCGGCCTGTCCAGGATACCATGCCTGAATTATCGCATCGCAGCTTTCTGTTTCAGGTACTAAAGCCATAGCTGATCCCGAGAAATTTACGAATACCACTTTTTTTCCGGCTTTTTTCAATTGAGCCAGTAATTCACGCTGAACAGCCGGTAACTCTATATTTGTACGGTCGCCGCCTTTGAATCCATCTGCATTAACCGGCATTTCTTCTCCCTCGAGCAGGGCAGAAATACCTCCAGCAAATACTACCACATCAACATCCTTCAGGTTTGTTAGCAGATTATTTATATCCAGCGGACTTTCTTTCACTAAATCGAAGTTCAGATATGAATCATCTTTTTCCTGGAAGAAAATAAGTTCCAGTTCATATTGTTGCCCAGCTTTAACCGGTAGCGTATAAATATTCTGTGGATTTTTGATGTTTTGTTTCTCGCAAACTACTTCATCATTGATAGAAATCACAAACTTACCATTAGTCTGAAGTCTGAAGATAGCATTCGTATCTTCAGTAGGAGTGAACACCGTTTTATACTGACCGGCAAAGCCTCTTAAATTTACGCCGGGAGCGAATGCAGTCGCACCAAGTGTATTAAAGTGAAATGGGGTACTGATCTGATCGGTAGCTGCCATCGGGCCGTTAAAAGTCTTGTTGTTCCAGTATTCTGCGGTGAATCCGGGTTTACCACTGCTGCTGCATTGGCCGAACAAACTGGTGTAAGTAATATTGTTCACATGTCCGCAAGCTTCATCATAGACCAGTTGTGAGGCAGGCAGATAACCTTGCATCGCATCGAGCAACGTAATTGTTGATGATGGCGTACCATTATAGTTTGCCCACTGCATCACTGAATCATTTGCATTCGGACCAATCAAAGCAATTTTGGCATTTTTATCTAAAGGAAGAATATTGTTCTTATTCTGAAGTAATGTCATTGTTTCACGAGCCATCTGAAGAGATAAAGCGCGATGATCTTCACAGTCTACTACACTATATGGAATCTGCCAGGGTTTTACCTCTTCCATTTCGCCCAGTTCAAAGCGGGCCTTCATTAACCGGATCAATGCGATATCAATTTGTTCTTCGCTGATTAATCCTTGTCTCACTGCTTCGGGAAGATTCTTATAATTGCTGCCACATTCCAGGTCGGTACCATTAATCACCGCATCAGCCGAGGCATGTGCAGCATCCCGATGCGTTTCATGTCTTTTCTTTCCCCAGAAATCGGTTATTGCACCACAATCAGAAACCACAATACCATCGAATCCCCATTCATCGCGAAGAATCTGAGTCAGCAATCTATTACTTCCGCAACAGGGTTCGCCTTCATAGCGGTTGTATGCACACATCACCTCTTTCACACCGGCATCCTGTACCAATACTTTAAAGGCTGGCAGATAAGTTTCCCATAAATCGCGTGGTGAAATCTTTTCAGCATCGAAACTATGGCGGTTCCATTCCGGTCCCGAATGTACGGCATAGTGTTTAGCGCACGCATGCAGCTTATCATATTTCTCAGTCTTTGGCCCTTGTAGTCCGTTAACCACGGCCACTCCCATCCGGGTAGTCAGATATGGATCCTCTCCGTAAGTCTCTTGTCCACGACCCCAGCGCGGATCACGGAATATATTAATATTGGGCGTCCACATGGTTAGCCCCTGATAGCGTTTATATTGTCCTCTGTTATTAAACTCATGATTCTTGGCCCGGGCTTCATCCGATGCAGCAGTAAACACCTCGAATACCAGTGGTTCATTAAAAGAAGCCGCCATCCCGATAGTTTGCGGAAAAACGGTAGCAAGTCCGGCGCGAGCCACACCATGCAAAGCCTCATTCCACCATTCATAAGGGCGGATACCCAGTCTTGGTACAGCCGGTGAATTATTTTGCATCAGTGCAGCTTTCTCCTCAAGTGTAAGTCTGCTTACTAAATCGTGTGCACGTTCTGTCGGTGTAAGATTTGAATTTTGATAGGGAAGTTGCGCATTTAAACTCTGGCAGGTTAATGCCATAGCTCCGGCCATAATAATACCGGCTAAACTCTTGCGGTTAAGAAGAGGGTTTTTCATAATATGAATAAGTTTAAGAGTGGTTTTTAAATCGTACTGCAATACTACCTATTTTCTCAAAAAATACAGTGTAATAATTGATACAAAAACTAGTTTGTACGTTACATCGACCTAAATACGCATTAAATACCCCTTTTTGCACACTTTTTCCACCTCTGCAAACAGCTGTATCACGGATATTGCACATGGTTTAAATTGCCCCATTCTAACTTTGCAACATTGAAAATCTGATAAAATTATACATTATGAAACGACTGTTTTTCTCTCTCATCGCACTTGCGGGAGTATTAAATTTAGTGTCGGCACGTACTTTCGATATGAAGCAACTTGGTGCCGATATAACTGGTAAAAAAGCCTGTACACAATTAATTAATAAAACAATTGCTAAAGCTGCTGCTGAAGGCGGAGGTACAATTTACTTTCCAGCCGGAAATTATCTTACTGCTGCTATTAAAATGGAAAGCAATATTACTCTTCATCTTGAATCGGGTGCTGTGCTGAAGTTCTCTGATAATTTTGAAGACTATCTTCCTTTTGTTAAGATGCGCTGGGAAGGTACAGTAATGAACTCTCTTTCACCTCTTATTTATGCTGAGAATGCCGATAACTTAACCATTACTGGTCGTGGTACCCTCGATGGCAATGGCTTTAAATGGTGGGACTGGATTAAAGAAACGCGCCAAACACTTCGTGAAAATGGTGGAAAACTTCCTAATCCAACTAAACTTCAACAGATGTGGGATGAGGCTAATCCCGATTTTGAAGTATCTGAGTATTATCAGAACACGATTGAACGCAAGATGTTCCGTCCGCCATTTATTCAGTTCTATGAATGTAGTAACATTGTTATCGAGAATGTAAAGATCATCAATTCTCCTTTCTGGACTATCAATCCTGCTTTCTGTGATAATATCGTGATTCATGGTGTGACAATCAATAATCCTTCTGCTAATCCTAAAGGTCCGAATACCGATGGCATCAATCCTACTTCTTGCAGCAATGTTCGCATCTCAGACTGTTTTATTAGTGTAGGCGATGATTGTATTACTATTAAATCGGGACGTGATGCTGACGGACGTAAATATGGAAAGGCTTGCGAAAACATTACTATTACAAACTGTGTGATGCTTGCCGGTCATGGTGGTGTTGTTATCGGTAGCGAAATGTCTGGTGGTGTGAAACGCGTGACTATCTCTAACTGTGTGTTCGACGGAACAGATGCAGGTATTCGTCTGAAAGCTTCCCGTGGTCGTGGAGGTGTAGTAGAAGATATTCGTATCAGTAATATCGTTATGCGTAACATTCAGAAGAATGCATTTATCTTCGACTTATTCTATGACAAACATTCAAAAGTGGAACCTGTAACTGAGCGTACTCCTATTTTCCGTAACATTCATTTAAGCAATGTGACTGGTCAGGAAATTGCTCAAATCGGTTATATCAAAGGAATAGAGGAAATGCCGGTTGAGGAAATCTCATTCAACAATGTAAATATGGTAGCCGATAAAGGATTCAGCGCAGAAACTGCTGTAAACCTTCGTTTCAATAATGTGGATTTTGCAGTGAAACAAGGACCTTCTTTCAGCTTTAAAGATTGCAAGGATGTATTTCTGAACGATGTACGCTCTAAATCTCCTGTTGCCGGACAACCAATCGTAGTAATGGATAATGTAACTGATGGTTTAATCACCAATTGCTTCCAGTATTATACTTATCCTGATTTCCTGAAATCACAGAATTCTGAAATCAGAAACATGATGGAATAATCTTTTTTAATAGATAAATAAAAACTCAGGCTGAACTCTAAAAAAGAATTCAGCCTGAGTTTTTTAATTATGGTCATAGTTATATCATAAATAAAACTTAGTAACTGCCGGTGCAATATCCATTTTTACATCATGCTTTCGTAATTCCCGAACAACATTTTTTAAATTCGAATGACCTAAACATTCCAATATATAATAGCGCGAAACCTTCTTTTCGGTTTCGAAGCGGAAATATAAACTATGCGATCCTATATCGTTATTTATGATGATCTTTTTAATGTCCTGATATGGCAGAGTTAGCGACCAGAAACGATAAAATGAATTCTTTACGGTGATTCGATCATCATCTAAAATAATATAATTGAATCCGGTAGCCATGATTAATGCTAAAATGTAAAAGCATATTACGAAAGAAATCACATATATATTAAATGGTCCCTTCGTTAATCTAAGATCGCTAAAGAATATGGTAAGAGGTAAAAAGAACCCCCAGAATATAAAGTGTTTGAATATGCTTCTGTGATAAACTTTCATGTATTGTGCTGTATATTGAAAATGCCACATCAGAGATTCGTTAACAGATACTCTGATATGGCATTGGTTTTATTTCTTCAGTAAGTTTCTGATACTTTAAATCAATTTATCTGCATCCAGATGATCAGCTTCAATATCTTTAAAATAGCGGTAAGTACCTACTTTCAATTCCTCTGTAGCAGCATCATCGCAAACCACTAAGCCTCTTTCGTGAAGCTGAAGCGCTGTGATGGTCCACATCTGCGAGATAGCACCTTCCACACAATGGCGAAGTGCACGTGCTTTGTTGTGACCATTCACAATAATCATAACTTCTTTTGCAGCAAGGATTGTACCAACACCTACAGTCAGAGCTGTTTTAGGTACTTTGTTGATGTCATTGTCAAAGAAGCGTGAATTTGCAATAATGGTATCGGTGGTCAATGTTTTTACACGTGTGTGCGAATTCAAAGATGAGCCCGGCTCATTGAATGCAATGTGTCCGTCGGGACCGATACCGCCCATAAACAAATCGATACCTCCATAGAATCTGATTTTGTCTTCATAGCGCATACATTCTGCATCCAGATCTTCGGCATTACCATTCAGAATATTGGTATTCTCGGGTTTGATATTGATATGACTAAAAAAGTTGTTCCACATAAACGAGTAGTAGCTTTCAGGGTGATCCTGTGGCAGACCTACATATTCGTCCATGTTAAATGTAACTACATTCTCGAACGAAACTTTACCTGCTTTATAAAGCGCGATAAGTTCGCTGTACATACCCATAGGCGATGAACCCGTTGGGCATCCAAGTACAAATGGTTTTTCTTTAGTCGGAGCGGCTTCGTTAATTCTCGAAGCTACATAGTGTGCCGCCCACTTTGATAAGGTTGAATAATCCTTTTGGATAATTAGTCTCATAATGTTGATTATTTTTATAGGGGGTTTAAAAAGATATCATTTCAGTTACTGATCATCATTTTTCAGCTTTTTAGCCATGGCATTTGCCAGTTCATAACATTGCTGATAGTTTTCATCTTTCATACTCTGTTTCATCTCAATGGGACTGCTCACCATTTCGAATTTACTCTTTTCTGCGAATTCGCCCATACGCTTCACAGCTGCACCAGCCCAGGTAAATGAACCGAACAATCCCAGATAGCGTCCTTTTATTTCGCGAATCAGTATTTTTGAAAGCAGAGATTCTATTTCAGGATAAATCTGATTGCTGTAGGTTGGTGAACCGATAATCAGACCTTTATAGCGGAATATATCGGCAAGGATATAAGATGCATTGCTCTTGCTCACATTGTGCATCACGATGTTTTTCACTCCCTGATCCGAGAGTTCGCGCGCAATTGCTTCAGCCATCTCTTCCGTATTGCCATACATGCTGCCATATGCAATGACTACACCGTCTTCTGCCTCATAGCGGCTGAGTCTGTCGTAAATATCAATCACTTTATTGATATGCTCACTCCATACCGGACCATGGGTAGAACAAATGGTAGTAACCGGTATGCCCATCAGTTTTTGCAAAGCTTTCTGCACAGGGCCACCATATTTGCCGACAATATTAGAGTAGTAACGAATCATTTCATCCCAATATTTATCAGTATTAATACGGTTGTCTATGAAGCCTCCGTCTAATGCACCAAAACAACCAAAACCATCGCCCGAGAAAAGTACGCCATCCGTTTCATCGAAAGTCATCATGGTTTCAGGCCAATGCACCATAGGTGTCATATAGAAGCGGAGTTTATGATGTCCGAGTGTCAGTTCATCACCATCTTTAACCAGCATCTCACCATCAGTCACACCATAATAGCCTTCGATCATGCCGAAAGTCTGCTTATTGCCGATAATGGTAATGTTTGGATAATGTTCTTTAATGAGGCGGATTGATCCCGAATGATCGGGTTCCATATGATGAATTAGCAGATAATCGATAGGTTTGTCGCCGATGATGCTTTTAATCTTGCGGAGATATACCTCAAAGAAGTTGATATCTACTGTATCTACAAGAACAACTTTTTCGTCATCAATCAGATATGAATTGTAGGAAACACCATAAGGTAATGGCCACATTCCTTCGAAAAGATATTTGCTGCGGTCGTTTACACCGATATAGTTTACTTTGCCCTTAATTATAGATTTTGGTTCCATATATAGATTTAATTAAAATTAGAATCGGGTTGAGCTACAAAGATAATTTATTTTCTCTATCTGTTATATTTCTTTCCCTGATATGTCTCTCTTTCTCTCATCCTTTTTTGGATGCGCGAAGTGATTACATGATTTTTTAAACGCCAGTCGGGAGCAATTAAAAGTTCTCTTGGCGATTGCGAAACGAATCGTTCCAGAATAATATCCGGTCTCAGACGTTCTACATAGTCTATGACTAATTCTATATATTCACTTATATCGTGAAACAGAGTAAATGATTCCGGATCTTTTTCATATTCGTGCGCCATTCTTGTACCTTTTATTAATTGCAACTGATGCAGTTTTAAAGTACTGACAGGTAAGTCTGACAAAATATCTGCCTGCGCAATGATTTCATCGTGACTTTCGCCAGGCAGGCCAAGTATAACATGTGCTCCGGTGAGAATTCCTTTTGCAGCTGTGCGCCTGATGGCATCTGCAGCATCTTCAAAACTATGTCCGCGATTGATTCTCGTCAAAGTTTTTTCTAAAGTGCTCTCTACTCCATATTCAACCAGCAGAAAGGTCTTTTTGTTGAGTTCTTCCAGATAATTCAGCAATTCATCGGGCATACAGTCGGGCCGTGTACCGATAACCAATCCTACAATGCCGGGAGTATTTAAAGCCTCTTCGTATTTCTTTTTTAATTCTTCTATCTCACCATAAGTGTTGGTATATGCCTGGAAGTAAGCCAGATATCTCATATCGGGATATTTATGAGCAAAGAATTGCTTTCCTTCTTCCAACTGTGTGGTGATACTTTTTTCGGTGCGGCAATAATCGGGATTAAAGGTCTGATTATTGCAATAGGTGCAGCCGCCCTGACCTTTGGAACCATCGCGGTTAGGACAGGTAAACCCTGCGTTTAATGAAATCTTTTGTACTTTAAACGGAAAATGATTTTTCAGGAAAGAAGTGAAGTCATTATATAAGAAAGGTTGAGGCATATCAGTCATTAAAATAGGTTGAGTTGCAAACATAACGAATTCTATTCATTTGCGAAATATATGCCCTGAAGTTTGTGCATAAAAAACTTCGGCATCACCAGGAAATGTAAATAATTATTCTCCCTGTGAATGCCGAAGATTTTGAACGCCGCTATACATATTATTGGCAAAGGCTTGAGGACTTTCTGCCAAGCCTTTGCCAACACGCTGCCAAAGGCTTGGCAAGATGCTGGCAAACCTTTGCCAGAAAACTACTCAGCCGAAGGCTTTTCGGTAATGCTGCCGTAACGGTGATATTCGAACGTAATGCTCTGTTCCTTAATGTAATGGATCAGTTCAACTCGCCCTTCTTTAACCGGAGGTGCAGTAGCAATGTACTGATTAATTTTGGCTGCAGACTCATAAACCTCCATTGGAATGTCGGCACCGCAAGTGCGGATACGTTCAAAATTTTTCATTGAAGTCATGAAGTCTGCAAGCGATTCTTTTTTGAGTACACAGCCCGTAGTCGATAAATCGATAGAACGATCATCCGATGGATCGAAGCTAATGGTAAGCGGAGTGCCACAGGTTTTTGCAGCAAGCGCAATCATCAGTGCCTGTTCGTTGCTATCGCCCGGGAACAAGCGAAGGGCCATGTTCTTTAATGGCAGATAGCGGAAGGCATTTTGCTCACCATACAGATTATTGATATCGCGTGCCTGCATAAATTCTTCTTTATAGGCGGCAGGATAGCTGGTTTTATAATCGGTCTTGCTTTCGGGCTTATCGGCAATGTTTACGAAGCAGGCACAGTAGTTTGGTCCGCCGGCTTTAACACCGCCCCCAAATGCCGAAAGCTTCATTCCACCAAATGGCTGACGGTTTACAATCGCACCGGTGATGCTACGGTTGATGTAAAGATTACCCGCCATGATGTTATTCTTCCAGTATTTTTGTTCCGCTTCATCCAGACTCTGCAAACCTGAAGTCAGTCCATAATCCAATCCATTCACCAGGTCTACTCCTTCTTTCAGATTTTCGATGCAAGCCACACTCAACATCGGACCAAACAGTTCGGTATCGAATGAGAAACTTCCCGGCTTAACTCCCCATTTAATGGTCGGTGCAAGAATGTACTTATTCTTATCTAAAAAGCGCGGAGCTACCAGCCACGATTCGCCCGGATCGAGCGTCATCGCCTGCAACAGCTTATCGTTTTTATTGGTAATCATCGGACCTACAATATTGCCCTGATCCCAAACACTGCCTACTTTCAGACTGGTTGCTGCATCTTTCATTTTACTCTGGAAGTCTTTATCTTCATACACCGAACGCTCTACTAAAAGAAGCGAACAAGCTGAACATTTTTGTCCGGCATTACCAAATGCTGAGGCCATGATATTCATAATGGCATGATCGCGGTCGCCCGAGGCAGTCAGGATAATTGCATTCTTACCACCAGTTTCGGCTGATAAAGGCGTAGCCGGATTATTGCTGGCAATGTTCTGTGCAGTTTCCGTACCACCTGTCAGAATGATATGCTGTATAGCCGGAGCAGTGGTCAATACTTTCAGTGCAGGTCTGTCGGTAATAATCACCTGGAAGGCCTCTTTAGGAACACCTGCATCCCAGAAAGCTTTGGCAAACAACCAGGCTACCGGTGCAGCCACCGTTGCCGGTTTCAGAATAACCGTATTACCGCCTGCCAGTGCCGCTACCACACCACCTACCGGAATGGCACAAGGGAAATTCCAGGGTGAAATAACCAGCACAGCACCTTTAGGCGCAATATCAACATCTTTAATCTTAGCAAATTTCTTCATCGTGGTGGTGTAGAAACGGGCATAGTCAACCGCTTCCGATACCTCAACATCGCCCTCCACAATCGTTTTACCGGTAACGGCACACATACAGCCAATCAGGTCACCACGCATTTTAGCCAGATTATTGGCAGCTTTAAACATCAGTTTATGGCGTTCTTCGAGCGTGGTTTTATGCCATCCGGAAGGATCTTTTCCGGCAATATCAATAATCTTATTCACCTGATCGGTATCGGCCTGAGACATTTCGCATACACAAACTTCATCGTCCTGACAACGATCCATGTATTTATGACGTTTGTCGCAAACCACAGTTTCGGCACCAATCTGCAATGGAATAATTTCCGGCGTATCGGTTTTCGATTTCTTCCATTTGGCAACAATCTTACGCGCCCATTCCTGATTGTTTGGTAAATCGAAATCAGTATCGGGTTCATTCTGCATATCTTCCATTGGTTCCAGGTCTACATATTCATCCAGACGATTCTGGGTGCGGGTAGGTGTATGGTTCAAATGATCTTTCAGAACATAAGCCTCTTCGAATTGTTTTTCAAGGAAATCCCACGCTTCAGTACCTGGTTTCAGGTTGAAAGAGTGTGTCAGGAAGTTGTCCGGAGCTGTGTTTTCATCCATACGGCGCACCAGATAAGAAACCGCATTCAGGAAATGCTCATCTTTTACAACCGGTGCATAAAGAATAACATGGTTGCCCAGCTCTGATTGTGCACGCCACACATGGTCTGCCATCCCTTCGAGCATTTCGAACGTCATATAGTCCGAACTACCTAATTTCTTACTTAGCAGATAGGCATAAGCAATGGTGAAAAGGTTATGCGATGCCACACCGATATGCAGGCATTTGGCATTTTCAGGTTGAAGAGCCGTGTCGAGAATATGCAGATAGTTGGCATCTACTTCAGTTTTTGAAGTGCGCACCGGATTGGGCCAGCCGCGAAGAGAGGAAATAACCGTTTCCATTTCGAGGTTGCAACCTTTTACCAGACGCATTTTCAATGGAGCGCCTCCGGCAGCTACGCGCTCTTTGGCAAAGCGGGTCAGCTCCTGGTGGAACTCTTCTGCATCGGGCAGATAAGCCTGCACCACTATACCGGCTGTATAATTCTTAAATTCGGGTTTGTTCAATACCTCTTTGAAAAGGCGCAGTGTGAAGTGTGAATCTTTATACTCTTCCATATCGAGATTCACGAACTTCGGATACTTATTGCCTTTTTCATCGACATAAGGAAAATCGATGGCTTTCTGATAAAGAGCGCTCATGCGTTTTACCAGTTCAGGGAAGCTTTCTTCATAATTCAAAGCATGGGTCTGTGCATAGATACCCGAGATTTTTACGGAGATATAATTGATATCGGGAGATTCTAATGCTTCGAGGTAGTGATGATAACGATGGTCGGCTTCACCATTGCCCAATACGACTTCACCCAGTAAATTCACGTTCTGACCGATATGTTCTTTGGAGCGTTTGGCCAGATGCTCAGTCAGTTTGGGACGCGCTTCGTCGAGAATAACCTTTGACGTATCGGAACGGAGTCGCTTCTTTATAATAGGAATAGCAATAAAATCGAAATGATGACCGAACGACTGATACATTTTAAAAAGAAACGCATCGCGCTTATTAAAGAATTCGGGCACGCCATACTGATCAATCAGTGTTTTGATACGCTTGGCCAGTTTCTTATTATCGCGTATCTGCGATGATTCATCGAGCATCTTTACCAGGAACTTCTTGTCCTGCGGACGCTGCACCATAATGGCATATTTTTCCTGCTCCTTACGTTCTTCGTCTGTAATAGTTTGTTCGCATTTGTTGTAAAGCTCGAGTACCCAATCTTGTACTTCGGCAATAGTAGGTCTTTTTTCCATAAAAAATAAATATAATAGATTAAGAGAAATCGGTTAAGTAGAATAGAGGAGTTGCTATAACACATGATTGCGCTACAGAAACTTTAAAGCAGAAAGTTTACAGGAAACAGATTAGCGGAGTAATCTTCTGACTATTTAAAATGAATAAGGAAAATGGTTTTGATTAATGGCGCTCAAGCCATATATGCCGCATCGTGTTGAAATAGAAGGGCATTTAAACTCAAAACCGGGTTTAAAGAAAACAGACAGGTTTCCTATAAACACATAAAGGTGGTAGGGCTGAACATTACCGCACGATAGCGATGCAATGTCTGAAGTGCCTGTTGTGAAAACGGGTCGAATTTTTTCATGAGTGATTTTATAATGTCGATATTGCAAAAATACGCTATTCTTTGAGAAAACAAAATATTTATGCAAATATTATTTAGTGATGACAGCAACAGCTTCCCGATTGCATATTCACGTTAAAATAAGATAATTCTTATAAGGCTTAACTTTCTAATATGCTATTTTTGTAGCTATATATAATCAATCCATAAACACACATAGATGAAAAAACTGTTTTTCTTTCTTATGCTGACCATGACCGGTATTGCCGGCTCGGCTCAGAGTGCCAAAAGTTTAGATCTTAAAGATGTTGTATCGGGAGTTTATCGTCCTGAAACAATTCGTAATATTGTGCCGATGAACGATGGCGAACATTATGCGCAGATGAATGCCGAAGGGACGCAGATCACGAAGTATTCGTTTAAAACCGGCGAACCTGTAGAGGTGATCTTCGATGTGAATACTGCCCGTGAAGCAGATTTTAAATCGTTCGACAGTTTTCAGTTCTCTCCGAACGGAGAAACTTTGCTGATTGCAACAGATACGAAACCAATTTATCGTCACTCTACCGTGGCTGAGCATTATCTCTATCCGCTTCGCCGCGATAATACCGGTGTGACAACAAACAATAAACTAACCCGCTTGTCGGCTGGTGGCCCTCAGATGATTCCTGTTATTTCTAATGATGGATTTAATATCGCTTTCGTTCGCGATAATAACATCTATCTGGTGAAAACACTCTATAACTACAGCGAAACTCAGGTAACAGAAGATGGTGAATTCAATAAAATAATCAATGGTCTGCCCGACTGGGTTTATGAAGAAGAGTTTGCCATGAAGAGTGCCCTGGAGTTTAGTCCTGACAATTCGATGATTGCCTATCTTCGTTTCGATGAATCTGAAGTACCGGAATTCTCTTTACCGATGTTCGGCGGCCAGGCACCTGTGTTCGAAGAATATAAAGACTATCCGGGAGCTTACACCTATAAATATCCAAAAGCGGGTTATCCAAACTCAAAAGTAGAGGTTCGTACTTTCGATATCAAATCTAAAGTAACCCGCACCATGCAGGTCCCACTCGACACAGATGGTTATATACCACGCATCAAATTTACCGATGATACCAATAAGCTGGCGGTAATGACATTGAACAGACATCAGAATCAGTTCGATCTGTACTTTGTTGATCCACGCTCTACAGTGAGTAAGCTTATTATGCGCGATGAATCGCCTTATTATATTAATGAAGATGTACTGGATAATATCAAGTTCTATCCTGAAGGATTCTCATTCCTAAGCGAGAAAGATGGCTATCCTCATCTGTACTGGTATAATATGAATGGTCAGTTGGTGAAACAAGTAACAAGCGGTGACTATGAAGTTAAATCTTTCCTTGGCTATGATAAAGCCGATGGATCATTCTACTATACAAGCAATGAAGGAAGCCCGCTTCGTCAGGCTGTATATAAAGTAGATAAGAAAGGCAAGAAGACAAAATTGTCGCAGGAGGAAGGTATCAATAATGCCATCTTCAGCTCATCAATGAAATATTATATCAACAATTTCACAAACCTGAATACACCGAATGTTATCACATTGAACGATAATAATGGTAAAACACTTAAAACGCTTGTTGATAATAAAGCTTTGAAAGATAAAGTAGCTCAGCAGAATCTTCCTACAAAAGAGTTCTTTCAATTTAAGAATGGAAAGGGACAAGAGCTGAACGGCTGGATGATGTTGCCACCCAACTTCTCTGCCAGTAAAAAATATCCGGTTATTATGTTCCAGTATAGCGGACCGGGTTCTCAGCAGGTGTTAGATCGCTTTAATGTTACCTGGGAGACTTATATGGCCGATCAGGGTTATATCGTGGCTTGTGTAGATGGTCGTGGTACTGGTGGACGTGGTGCCGAATTTCAGAAAAGCACTTATCTGAACCTTGGTGTTCAGGAAGCCGAAGACCAGGTGGCTGCTGCTAAATATTTAGGTTCATTACCTTATGTAGATAAAAACAAAATCGGCATCTGGGGATGGAGTTATGGTGGATATACAACAATTATGAGTATGAGTGAAGGTACACCGGTATTTAAAGCAGGTGTGGCAGTAGCTGCTCCAACCGACTGGAAATTCTATGATACTATCTATACCGAGCGTTTCATGCGTACACCAAAAGAAAATGCGCAAGGCTATAATGCCACATCAGCATTTACCCGTGCCGAAAAATTGAGCGGGGATCTTCTGCTGATTCATGGTATGGCTGATGACAATGTACACTTCCAGAACATGGCTGAATATTCAGAACATCTTGTTCAGTTGGATATTCCGCACGATATGTTTGTATACACCAACCGTAATCATGGTATTTATGGTGGTAATACAAGAATGCATCTCTACAAAAAGATATCTAAATACTTTGACGAGAAGTTGAAATGAGCAATCGAGTAAAAAAGCCCGACTGGCTGAAGGTTAGCTTCAGTGCCAGCGGGCGTTATTCTGATACGAAACGTATCGTAGATCAACATTGTCTTCACACTATATGCACCAGTGGCCGTTGTCCCAACATCGGCGAATGCTGGAGTAAGGGAACGGCTACATTTATGATAGCCGGAGACATCTGTACACGTAGCTGTAAATTCTGCAATACGCAAACGGGTAAACCATTGCCGTTAAATCCGGATGAACCGAAAGCAGTAGCGAAATCAATCTCCCTGATGAATCTCACCCATGCGGTAATCACCTCTGTTGACCGCGACGACTTGCCCGATCTCGGCGCAAAGCACTGGGCCGAAACTATTCGTGAAATTAAGAGTCTGAACCCTGAAACTACCGTTGAAGTCCTTATTCCCGATTTTCAGGGGAAAGCGGAATTGGTTGAACTTGTTACCGGAGCTAAGCCTGAAATCATCTCACATAACATGGAGACGGTACGCAGACTAACTCCAATGGTTCGTAGTGCTGCCCGTTACGAAACCAGTCTTCAGGTATTGGGCCAAATTGCCAAAAGTTCATCGCGCTGCAAAAGCGGAATCATGGTTGGTTTGGGTGAAACTCCCGAAGAAGTAGAAGAACTGATGAAAGATCTTATAAATGTAGGATGCAATATTCTGACCATTGGTCAATATCTGCAGCCTACGCACAAGCATTATCCTGTAGCAGAGTACATACATCCTGACCAATTTAAAGCATATAAAGAAAAAGCGTTAGAACTGGGTTTTGAAATGGTAGAAAGCGCTCCTTTAGTACGTTCATCTTACCATGCTGAGAAACACATAAAGCGAAATATAGAACAATAATACTTGTCTGAATCTTAAAAAACGGCGATGATTATTTCTGAAAAAATAATAAAATGAACAACTTTTAAAGTATTATTTTATAAGAAAATCAAAAATAATGACCTTTTGAACAGATATTTTCCTTTATTTTTGTTCTTATAAACGAGAACGCTTTAAAATGGGTTTATATATCCGGATATTTTCTGACTTTTAGAAGAATTTATCTTTAGATTAATAATTTATTTGTGCAAAACATTAATAGTCATCGGTTAGATAACAAAGCTATATTGTCTATTGACTTTAATATGTCGTTAGGCTTTATCCCTGTTATTATAACAATCATACTCGGTGAATTTACCATTCAGAATGCCGCTGCCGGTATTGGAATGGTTATTGGATGGTTTTATTCTATTTACTCTTATACAAATAGAACAAAAAGACCACCCAATTTTATGTTATATCTTTGTACGCTGATCTTAACACTACTCTTTTTAGGTTCTCTGATTCCTGGTGAGACTATACCTCCTAAGGCATTCTCCATGACGCTGGAGATTAGCATCTTCATACTTGCACTTTTATTACTGCTTCATAAGAAGCGTTTTATAAATATGTATTTAAAGAGGAAAGAGTTGAGCGGGAAGAAGCTTTTTATACAAGGAACGGAGTCCACATTCGTGGCAATCAATATTTATTTATTGCTGGTGTTTTTACACCTGATAGTTATTGCCTTCTGCCTGATTTTCTTAGCGCCTTTTTCTTTGGCATTAAGTAAGACGTTATTCCAGTATTGTCCGCTGGCTTTATTTATTCTGACTATCATATTGAATCAGTTCGGTATACATTATTTCAATAAAATAGCCTATCGTACAGAATACTTTCCGATAGTAAATGTCAGAGGTGAAGTTATTGGAAAGACATTGGCTGCTGAGGCCTTTCATACCAAAACAACTCATATATTTCCGGTAGTCCGTGTAGCTATTCTTTGCAATGGGATGCTCTATCTTTCGCGTCGTCCTTCATTTTATTCGTTAGATCCCGATAAAATAGATTTGCCATGTGAATCTTATTTACGTTTCGGTGAGACATTGACGGATGCATGTAAGCGTATGCTTAAAAAGCGCTTTCCCGGAGCAAAAGATTTAAATCCGAATTATAGCATTATGTATAGATTCGAGAATAATACGACCAATCGTTTAATTTACCTTTATATTCTTGAAATTGATGAAGAGTATCTAACACGTAATACGCATTTTATAGATGGTAAGTTATGGCAGGTACAGCAAATCGAACAAAACTTAGGCTGTGGTTATTTCAGCGAATGTTTTGAGAACGAATTTGATTATCTGAAAGATATTATTGATATAAAAGAAAAATACAGGGTATCTTAGCAAGATCAGGCACTTTGCCCTTCCACTCTTTCACTGTCTTTGTTTTGATATACTCATCTTCGCAGGTGATGTTGGCCGCAATGCATAGTTTTGTTGACGGACGGCAGTTTTGCAAAATGTCCTCAATCATTTTATTATTGCGATAAGGCGTTTCAATAAATAGCTGTGTCTGATTCTCCGAATACACTCTTTGCTCTAACTGTTTAATTTTCTTCGCACGCT
Source organism: uncultured Bacteroides sp. (assembly GCA_947074195.1). GTDB lineage: Bacteria > Bacteroidota > Bacteroidia > Bacteroidales > Bacteroidaceae > Bacteroides. The sequence goes on along the minus strand of CAMTOS010000024.1, from coordinate 11,952 downwards.
CTCCACCATCTACGGGCAGATAACCATGGAATGCAAAACTTTGGCCATTAAAACCAGAACCCATTACCGACAGAATAATAGATGATGGTCCAACCAATGGAACTACTTTGAGATTTTTACGTTGTGCAATGGCTACAACATCTGCTCCCGGATCGGCTACTGCAGGACAACCTGCTTCTGAGATGACACCCATCGATTCTCCCTTTATTAAAGGATTCAGATAGCCACTGATTTCATCTGGTGTTGTATGTTTGTTTAGTGGGTAGAATTGCAACGAATCAATATCAATACTTCTCTCAACCTTTTTCAGGAAACGTCTTGCAGAACGTAAGTCTTCTACTATAAAATGACGAATACCCAGAATGATTTCTTTATTATAAGATGGTAATACCGATTCGATGGAAGTATCGCCAAGTGTAACCGGGATAAGATAAAGTGCAGTTTCCACGATAATAAATTATTAAAATAAATAAGGGAAGTAAAGAAGTATTAATTCAGGCCATCAATCTTTTCGATATAACCTGATTGTTTAAGAATACGCTGAGAGTTACTATTAGATAATAAAGCATTCATATGTGTATCTTTATTATTAATCATATAACACTCAATAATGTTGGTTCCTATCCATATACCTAAAAGCTGCGGAGCCTTTTCTCCGAGAATTTTTGAATACTGAGCAGGTTCCATGAGATTGCAGATAATATTGATGTTCGAAGAATTTAGCTGCTTCTTCGAAACGAGTGTATCCCATATCTTTTCCTGATTTTCTTCGCACCATTCTTCTTCATCAGGTGTATATGACAAAACCTCACTGATATTGTTATATTCAAGCGCCTCCATAGTTAAATAATAAAGTTTACCCATATGAAGCATGACGTCCAGAAGAGTAGTTTTATCATTATATACAATGGGGTATTGAGAAAGAAGAAATGAGAGGATACAATCTGCAGCAATACGATTCGACTCCATGGTACGGCGCTGATATTTATGATAAAAGCGTTCGTACAAAGGGTAGTCTGCGCCCATATATTTGTCGAGGCTAATTCCTAAAAGTGTATCGGTTACTACAATCGATTCATTGAAAGCTGAAATCTGTGAATAGAAAGTAGGTATTTTTAAAGAAGGAAGCTCAGCTTTCAGTCTTTTAAAAGCCTCTGTTAGGGTAGTTTCAAGTTCAGTCAGATTTGTATATTGAGCTTCAACATCATCTACTAATCTTATTAAAGTTGAGTCAGAATAATAGCTTCTCAGCTTTTGAGTGATGGTATCATCGCTAACCTGTCCTAATTCGAGAATATCTTCGATTAAGATCTTGGTTGGTGTCTGATACTCCATATTCATTTTCTGCAAAGCCGAAAAACTGTTTGTATTAATGTATTCGCTTTGCACCTTATCATAACGATGAATAGAGATCTTTTCTTCGTCAGCAGATGTATGGCCCGTAATCTTATCGCTCATGCGGCAAGAAAAACAAGTTATACCTATTATAATTAAAAAGAAAAGATCTCTATACTTCATCTTTATAAACAAAAAAATTATCCGTAAATTACGTTACCTTCTTCGTCTTTGTATTCGTCTAATCCTTTTTCATAAGTTGCCATGGCACGAAGACTCATACCTACACTAGAGAAACCTCCATCGTGGAATAAGTTTTGCATAGTTACTTTACGTGTCAGATCAGAGAACATTACGATACAGTAATCAGCACATTCATCAGCGCTGGCATTGCCAAGCGGAGACATACGGTCTGCAAAGTCGTAAAGTTTGTCCATACCTTTTACACCTGCACCGGCAGTTGTGAAAGTTGGTGACTGAGAGATAGTATTAACGCGTACATTATGCTCACGGCCATAAATGTAACCAAAGCTGCGTGCAATCGACTCAAGAAGAGCTTTGGCATCAGCCATATCATTATATCCGTAGAATGTGCGTTGAGCAGCAACATAGCTAAGTGCTACAATAGAACCACCGTCTGCGATGGCATTCATTTTTTTAGCTGCCTGAATCATTTTATGGAAAGATACTGCCGATACGTCTAAAGTCTTATCAAGCATTCCATAATCCAGGTCATCATAGGTGCGTTTTTTGCGTACATTAGGAGACATACCAATTGAGTGTAACACAAAATCAATCTGACCACCCAATGCTTCCATAGATTTCGTGAAAACTTCTTTCAACTCTTCTACGTTAGTTGCATCGGCAGGAATCACCTGACAGCCGAGTTGTTCGCCTAAAGCGTTCGTCTCACCCATGCGGATTGCCATCGGAGTGTTTGATAATGTGATAGTTGCACCTTCTTCTACAGCTTTAACTGCCACTTTCCAGGCGATAGACTGATCGTTAAGTGCACCAAAAATGATACCTCTTTTTCCTTTCAACAAATTGTAACTCATACCTTTTAAATCGTTAAATTAGGTTGCAAATATAGGAACATTTTGCATTAAAATGAGCAAAGTGTGCAGATAAAAGCTCGAAATGCCAAAAAATACCCCTAAACAAACAGATTGTACACATAGCCACAAGCCTTCACTTTTATCTTTGCATTCACATAATGAAGAAGTTATTTCATAAAACATTTATTTAAAGTTAGAATTAGGTTGGGATAATCACTTATCCTTATATAATCAGGTGGTTCGGGAGATTCGCCTGATTATATAATTAAATGAAATCTTCTGATTAATGTTTACGAGAAACGTCCTTAATTAGTATTAATCCATAAGAACATTTGTATTTAATGAACACATTTGCTAAAAAACTTATGTTTGTTGCTGCTGCGCTTGTAGCACTTCTTCCTGCGGGAACCAGTCTATTTGCTCAGGGTAAAGTTACTATCGACGATAGTATCTACAAGAACCTTCCGTTCTCTATGCCTAAAGTAAAACAAACATCTTTCCCAGATTACTCGGTAAGTATCAAACAATTTGGTGCTATCAACGATGGTATCTTTATGAATACCGAAGCAATCAACAACGCAATTAAACACGTAAACGAAAAAGGTGGTGGCCGCGTTATCATTCCTGAAGGATTGTGGCTGACTGGTCCTATTGTTTTATTGAGCAATGTAAATCTTCATACTGAAGCTAACTCATTAGTGCTTTTCACTGATGATTTCTATGCATATCCTATTATTGAAACATCTTTCGAAGGTCTTAACACAAGACGTTGTCAGGCTCCTTTGTCTGCCAATGGTCAGTCAAACATCGCTATTACCGGTGATGGTATCTTCGACGGTGCCGGTGACAGCTGGCGTCCGGTTAAGAAAGGTAAGATGACTGCTAACCAATGGAAAAAACTTTTGGCTAAAGGTGGTGTAACCGATGCGAAAGGTCAGATCTGGTATCCTACTGCAGGTGCTATGAAAGGTGCTGATGCATGTAAAGATTTCAATGTACCAGAAGGTATCGAAACTGAAGCAGAATGGAACGAAATTCGCCCATGGTTGCGTCCGGTATTGTTGAGCTTCATCAATTGTGACCGTGTATTGCTCGAAGATGCTACTTTCCGTAACTCTCCAAGCTGGTGTCTTCACCCACTATCATGCTCTAACGTTACTATCGATAACATCAAGGTATTCAATCCATGGTATTCACAGAATGGTGATGCGCTTGACCTTGAATCTTGCAAGAACGTATTGGTTATCAATAGCTTGTTCGATGCTGGTGACGATGCAATCTGTATCAAATCTGGTAAAGATGAAGATGGTCGTAAAAGAGGTGAGCCTTGCGAAAACATTGTTGTAATGAACAACAGCGTACTTCACGGTCATGGTGGTTTCGTTGTAGGTAGCGAAATGTCTGGTGGTGTGAAGAATGTATATGTAGCAGACTGTACTTTCATGGGTACTGATGTAGGTCTTCGTTTCAAAAGTACTCGTGGCCGTGGTGGTGTAGTAGAAAACATCTACATCAACAACATCAACATGATCAACATTCCTAACGAACCATTATTGTTCGACTTGTTCTACGGTGGTAAAGGTCCGGGCGAAGAAACAGAAGAAGAGCGTCAGGCTAACACAAAAACTGATACTCCTCCTGTAACCGAAGAAACTCCTGCATTCCGCGATATCCATATCTCTAACGTAACTGTTAAAGGTTCTGGTCGTGCAATTTTCTTCAACGGTTTGCCTGAAATGCCTGTTAAGAACATCACTGTAAAAGATGTAGTTATCACTAACGCTACAGAAGGTGTTGTACTTAGCCAGACAGACAATGTAACACTGGATAACATCTATATCCACACATTGACTCCTCAGCCAACATTGCAGATCAGAAGTTCTAAAGATGTAACTGTAAACGGTAAACTCTTTAAAACTATCGATTCGAACTGGATGAAGATGGATTTCAAAAAATAAATCATTCCGATAAATGCATATATAAAAGGCAGTCTTTCTATCTTTACAGAATGAAAAGGCTGCCTTTTCTACTTTTATCTAATATATTAATCATATATCAAACCTATGATCAGGAAAATATCCCTTTTATGTTTCGCTGCCCTTTCGGCAGTTACCATGATGGCGCAATCTCAGACAAAAACCATTACTGTCGATGTTAAAAACCCTTCTAAAGAGACTCGTGCCGATGTTCCGGTAGTTATCGACCTCAACAATCTTAATCTTGGCTTTACCGTTAAATCGGCGGTAGTTATGTCGGGTCAGGAAGAGATTCCATCTCAGCTCGATGATTTAACCCGCAACCGCAAAGCAGATGAACTTGCTTTTGTAGCCGATGTCGCCGGAAAAAAGACACGTTCTTTCACCATCACTCTTTCTTCTGAGAAAAGCGATAAGACATATGAACCACGTGTGTTTGCAGAAATGCTGATGAGCGATAGCAAAGGCAAGCATGTGCCTATTCAGTCGCTGACAATCCCGGGTACAAGCAATGTATATAACCAGTTGCATCATCACGGTCCGGCTTTTGAATCTGAACTGGTGGCTTACCGTATGTATTTCGATCAGAAACAAACACTCGATATCTATGGCAAATTCAATAAAGGTTTTGAGATCGAAGAATCGCAGTTTTATCCTACTGATGAGCAACTTGCCCGCGGTTTTGGTGATGATGTTCTTCGCGTAAGCGGTAGTGCCGGTGCAGGTTCTTTCAAAGGATGGAACGGTAAGAAAGCGCTTCACATCGAACCTGTAGATACTCGTACAGAACGTATTGTTTCTTATGGTCCTATCCGTACCATTGTAGAAAACGAAGTTGAAGGCTGGCAGTATCAGGGAAATGAACTTAATATGACAACCCGTTATACACTTTATGCTGGTCACCGCGATTTATTTGTCGAAGCTTTCTTCGATGAACCTCTTGCCAACGAAACTTTTGCAACGGGTGTTCAGGATGTGAAAGGCTCTGTCTCTTTCTCTGATAATAAAGGATTAATTGGTTGCTGGGGTACTGACTGGCCTGTAAATGATACTATTAAGTATGCAAAGGAAACTGTTGGTCTTGCTACTTTCGTACCAAAGAAATATGTGGTTCAGGAAGCTAAAGATAAACCTAACTATCTTTACATCATGAGTGCTCCGGGGCAAAACTATATGAACTATTATACTACGTTCACTTCTTTGAAAGAGACTTTTGGTTATAATACACCAGAAGCATGGTTTAATCATATTCAGGCATGGAGAGATGAACTCGAAAACCCTTGTATCATTACAATAAAGGAATGATGTAACAAAACTATATTTTCCTCTTTTTATAAGGGGTAATTTCTGATTAGCGCTGCACAGGCTGAATTTTTATTCCCTGCGCAGCGCTTTTCTATATAATTATTCCACCTTTCTATCCAATTCTTCCACCTATTAAGCTGATTATTCAACCGGCATTTCAAACCTAAACACTACTTTTGTAATCATCAAAACACTAATAATTAATCTATTAAAAGCATCCATGAGAAATCTTACTAAAGCAATAGGCATTGGCCTACTACTTGTATCGAGTTCTGTAATTGGACAAACAAATTCCAATTATGTTTCTAAAGTATGGGTAGCCGACCAGGGAAACGGCACCTATAAAAACCCTATTTTATATGCTGATTATTCTGACCCCGATGCGTGTCGCGTTGGAGAAGATTATTATATGACCTCATCAAGCTTCAACTGCTTGCCTGGTTTACAGATTCTTCATTCAAAAGATTTGGTAAACTGGACAATCATTGGTGCAGCTGTACCTCATGCACTTCCGCCGGTAGTAAGCCCTGAGCGTCCTGAACATGGTAATCGTGTGTGGGCTCCTGCTATTCGTCATCACAACGGTGAATTCTATATCTTCTGGGGAGATCCTGATCAGGGTGCATACATGGTAAAAGCTACTGATCCTGCAGGTCCATGGAGCGAACCTGTGTTGGTTAAAGCAGGCAAAGGTATTATCGATACTTGTCCGCTTTGGGACGAAGATGGCCGCGTATATATGGTATATGCTTATGCAGGCAGCCGTGCAGGACTGAAAAGTGTAATCACTATCTGTGAACTTAATGCTGATGCTACAAAAGCAATCACTCCGGGTCGTATCATTTTCGACGGACACGAAGCTCACCAGACTTGCGAGGGTCCTAAATTCTTTAAAAAAGATGGTTACTATTATATTTTCCACCCTGCTGGTGGCGTAGCTACCGGCTGGCAGGTGGTGTTGCGTTCAAAGAACGTGTATGGCCCATACGAAGAAAAAATCGTAATGGCTCAGGGAGACACCAACATTAATGGTCCTCACCAGGGTGCATGGGTCGATACTCCAAGTGGTGAAGACTGGTTCCTTCACTTCCAGGATGTAGGCGCTTACGGTCGTATCGTACACCTTCAGCCTATGAAATGGGTAGACGGATGGCCTGTAATCGGTATCGACAAAAACGGCGATGGCTGTGGCGAACCGGTGTTGACACACAAAAAACCTAATGTTGGCAAGACTTACCCGATCGTTACTCCACAGGAAGATGATGAATTCGATGGCTTCACACTTTCTCCACAATGGCAATGGCATGCAAACTCTAACGAGATGTGGGCATACTTTGCAGGCGATAAAGGTTTTGCACGTCTTTACTCTTATCCTGTTGTAGAAGATTACAAGAATCTTTGGGATGTTGCCAACCTGATGATGCAGAAAACTCCTGCCGATAACTTTACGGCTACTATGAAACTGACTTTCAGTCCTGATAAGAGATATACAGGCGAGCGTACAGGTCTTGTCGTATTTGGTCGTGACTATGCAGGTTTGATTCTTGAAAACACTGAAAACGGTCTTGTATTGTCTCAGGTGGATTGTAAGAAAGCAGATGCTGGTAAACCGGAAGTGGTTAACGCATCGGTTCCATTGAAAGATGGCACAATTTATCTTCGTGTGAAATTCACCGATACAGGCAAAAAAGTATCTTCAGGTGATGGCACAGATATGATCGTGATGTGTGACTTTAGCTATAGCCTTAACGGAAAGAAATATATTCCGCTTGGTAAATCGTTCCAGGCACGTGAAGGCAAATGGATCGGCGCTAAAATTGGTACCTTCTGTACTCGTCCTGCTATTACTACTAACGATGGTGGCTGGTCGGATATCGACTGGTTCCGCATTACACCAAACAAGTAACTATTAATTCATAGCAACAGCCGGGCAAACCGATATGTCTCATATCAGGTTCGTCCGGCTGTTGTGTTTTATATACCAGGAAATCAGTATGTTATAAACCGGTTGTCAGCAAGCTATACTCAACGTCACAGCCATAGCTTGCCAGCGTGCTGAGAATAGCTTACTGGCAAACTGTCGATAGCTTATCAGGAATAAACTTTTATAGCTTCCCGATGTTTATTAACTTTGCAGTAATAATAACGGAAGTAATATGAAAAAGTTAGTGATTTTCGATTTAGATGGTACTATTCTCGATACCATTTCCGATTTGGCAACCAGTACAAATCATGCCTTAAAACAACTAGGTTTTCCTACCCATCCCGAGAAAGATTATCATGCCATGGTTGGCAATGGAATCAATAAGATGTTTGAACGTGCATTGCCCGAAGGTCAGAAGACACAGGAGAATATCATGGCTGTCCGTCAGATTTTTCTGCCTTATTACGATGGGCACAAGATGCTGAGAACGCACCCTTATCTTGGCGTTATCGGCGTGATGGAAAAGCTGGAACGCGAAGGAGTGAAACTGGCAGTAGCTTCCAATAAATATCAGGAAGCGGCAGAACTGCTGGTGAAGCACTATTTCCCGCAGGTAACCTTTGTGGCTATTTTAGGCGAAAGAGAAGGCATTCCTGCTAAACCAGACCCTGAGATTGTTTTCGAGATTCTGAAAACATCGGGTGTTTCAAAAGAAGATACGCTTTATGTGGGCGATTCGCCAGTCGATATGCAAACCGCCAAGAGTGCTGGTGTAGAAGCTTGCGGAGTAGCGTGGGGATTTAGTCCGAAAGAAAATCTGGAAGCTTGTCATCCGGCTTATATTATCGATAAACCGGATGAAATATTCGGATTGGTATTCTAATCTATTCAAGAATATTTATCTCGTACAGCCATGCTTCAGCTAAAGATGGCCAGTACTGTGTAGAACCGGGATTGTTGCGAAGTGCAATGTTGTGTCCTCCTTCAGGGAAGATATGAATAGTGCTTCCGGCTATCCCGTTTTCTTTTAATGCGCTATAATATAAGACGCTGTTCATGGGCGATACTGATTTGTCATTATCTGCATGAACCATAAATGCGGGAGGGGTAGATGCATTTACTCGTTTATGGCAGGAAAACTGATCAATTAACTCCTGTTGTGCATCTTTGCCTAAAAGATTCTCGCGGCTGCCTTTGTGTGCATATTCTCCAAGTGATATTACCGGTGAAACCAATATGCTGAAATTCGGACAAAAAGCAAGTGTATCTAAATTATCATTGCCAAGTCCCCAATCTTCGTTGAATGTAGAAAGTGTAGCCGATAAATGTCCGCCGGCCGAACATCCCATTACTCCAATCTTATTTGTGTTAATACCATATTTGCCGGCATTTGCGCGTATATATCGCATGGCTCTTTGTGAATCAGCAAGCGGAGCTTCATAGCTTGTAATAACATCAGGCGATTGCGGCAGGCGATGATTCAATACAAATGCTGTCATTCCTATCGTGTTAAACCACTTGGCCAGTTGCCATCCGCTAACCTGATAAGCCAGACGGGCATAACCGCCACCAGGAATAATCAAAACTGCGGCTCCTTTATTTTCAGCCTGTGAGGTTTCGAAAACATATACTCCTGGTGTACCAACCTGATAGATTCGCTCATTAGCGATGCTGTCTTTTAAATCTAATCCTTTGCTGTTAGGCATACTATTTTGCCATATCGAAATGAACTCCTGTGCTATCGCCGTTATCGAAAACAATAGGCATAATTGGCAGATTAAAAGCTTTTTAATGTTTATCATAATATTAACTTAAACTATAACAGCTGCAAAAATATTGTACTTTTTCTATCAAAAGGTGGAATAATTGTTTGAAGTTCATGAAAAAACGAAAAAAGGATAGCTGACATATTTATACATCAAATATTCTAATATAAATTTGTATGTCAATCCTATTATTAATTGATTATATCTGAATGAAGAATATCAAATATTTCTTTTTTGTCCTTATGGTGTTAATAACTGTTTCTATCAGTGTATGCGCCCAAAAAACCAATATTAAAGATTACGTTCGTATAGAGATCGCTCCCGATCACAATGACTGGACTTATCAGACCGGCGAACCTGTATCATTTCAACTGCGGGTAATGCGTGGTAATGTGCCATTGACCAATGTGCCGCTGACTTACGAAATAGGTCCCGAAAAAATGAAACCGGTAAAGACGGGTAAAAGTAATATGGATAAAGGTGTGCTGACGGTAAAAGGCGGAACTATGAAAGAGCCCGGCTTTATGACCTGTACAGCCTATGTAACTGTCGATGGCATCGACTATACCAATTATATCAATGTAGGTTTCAGTCCGCTAAACATTCAGCCTACTACAACCATGCCTGCCGACTTTACTGAATTCTGGCAAACAAGTTTAGCCGAATCGGCAAAGATTCCTTCTCAACCTCTACTCACACTTCTTCCTGAAGAATGTACTCCCGAAATCAATGTTTATCACGTGCGTTTGCAGCACTATAAAAAGAATACCTATATATATGGTAAACTTTGTGTACCCGTAGCGCCTGGTAAATATCCTGCGGTTTTAAGAGTTCCGGGTGCAGGTGTGAAGAAAAATCCTGCCGAAATGACTTTGGCAAATAAAGGAATGATTACACTATCTATAGGAATTCATGGTATTCCGATGACATTGCCCGAACAGACTTACAGTGATTTGAGCAATGGCGTTCTGAATAACTATGCTTTTTTGCATTTAGATGATAAAGAAAACTACTATTATCGTCGTGTTTACACTGGCTGTGTTCGAGCACTGGACTTTCTGACTACACTTCCTGAATATGACGGAGAGAATCTCGGTGTTATCGGTGGTAGTCAGGGTGGGGCACTTGCTATGGTAACTACGGCACTCGATAAAAGAGTAAAAGCAGTGGTGGCTTATTATCCTGCTCTTTGCGATTTAACCGGATATTTACATGACCGTGCCGGAGGATGGCCCGCAATGTTTGCACCGCGTAATGAGAAATTAAATAAGAAAACTGAAAAAATAGAGACTTCACGATATTACGATATAGTCAATTTTGCCAAGCTGATAGAAGCACCGGGATACTACTCCTGGGGATACAACGACCCGACTTGTCCGCCGACCTCCTACTATGCAGCTTATAACGTAATTGATGCACCTAAGTTACTTTTTGTAGCCCATGACACCGGCCACTGGCGCACTAAAGAGCAAGATGTCTTTACAATTGACTGGTTTTGCAAACAACTGACTAAATAATATTCCACAACATACTATCAAAAATTACGGGTGTAAAAACAGTTTTTGCACACTGTAAATACGTGTCGCATATATTTTTGCAACCCGTATGAAAAACGACTGTATTATAAGCGTAAAACAAAAACAATCTTTATTTAATAACTTACTTAATAACATGCAAAGAATGTCTAACCAAGTGAAAAACATGCGCACTGTGATGCTCATGCTATTCGCAGCGCTATCTTTTAACCTATCAGCGCAGACCATTACCGTGACTGGTAATGTGATGGATTCGACCGGCGAGCCAGTAATCGGGGCCTCGGTTATCGAAAAAGGAAACACGTCAAACGGTACTGTAACTGATTTTGACGGAAACTACTCTATTAAAGTTCCTGCAAATGCAACTATCTCTTTCTCATACATCGGTATGAAAGCTCAGGATGTTGCTGTGAAAGGACAATCTAAGATCAACGTTACAATGGGTGATGATACTGAAGTATTGGATGACGTTGTAGTTATTGGTTATGCCACTGTTGCAAAAAGAGACCTAACAGGTTCTGTAGCTTCAGTAAGCGCAAAACAACTTGAGTCAATCCCTGTATCAAGTGCTTCTGAAGCTTTGACAGGTAAATTGGCCGGTGTAACAATTACTACTACAGAAGGTTCTCCAGATGCAGACGTAAAAATCCGCGTTCGTGGTGGTGGTTCTCTTTCACAGGATAACTCACCTCTTTATATCGTAGACGGCTTCCAGGTAAGCAGCATCAGTGATATCGCTCCATCTGATATCCAGTCAATCGACGTATTGAAAGATGCTTCTTCTACAGCTATCTATGGTGCACAGGGTGCGAATGGTGTAATCATCATTACAACTAAATCAGGTAAAGAAGGTAAAGTTCAGGTGAACTTCGGTGCTTCTTTAGGTTGGAGAAAAGTTGCTAAGATGACAAAGACTATGGATCCTTACAACTACGCATACTATCAGTATGAGCAAGGTTCTACAGCTTACGGTGATTACAACGACCTTGACATTTGGAAATCTGTTGCAGGTAACGACTTCCAGAAAGAAATTTTCGGCAACACAGGTACACA
>CAMTOS010000023.1 GCA_947074195.1 uncultured Bacteroides sp. | reverse complement strand
CCCATGCATCCGTACGTCCGCCCGATCCAAGATAAGCACTGTGTACAGGGTAGGCTACCCAAAGAGCAGCTTTCTTGTTTTTATCGTAGCAGAATGAATAGTTACGCACCACTTCACTATTGAGCGTTGCATAATGTATTACATACTGATAATTACTATTGGCCACATAAGTTGGCAGCTCTGCCCAGCGTCCGAATAAAGGTTCGTTTTGCTGATCGCGGGCAAACTGAATAAGCATCAGTGTGTCCGGCTGCTGATTGTCAAAAGTGAATGATACGAGTGCACTGCGCTGTGTCTGTCCGGTGTTAGCACCATAATAAACATACTGCACATTCAGTCCTTCGGCAACGGCACCTGAAGTGCTTGCAACGCTGCCCGAATATCCAAATGAACACCAGTCAGAGCCATCGATAATTTCAGCATTCCATTCTGTTCCTTCAACTCCGGAGATCACCATTCCCAGATAACCCTCGGCTGCTCCCACAGTCGAAGTGTTATTCCATTTTACCTCGTTCGCAGGTATTTGATTCTTATCCGAATCATTGTCGCTACAGGCAACAAAACCAGCGGTAATCAGGAGTGAGAAAAGAATCCTGAAGAGTAATTTTGGATGTATATAATTAGTTTTCATATCGGTCTGTCATTAATCATGAAATGAACGATAAAAAGTCAATCCATATCCTGTCATTGCGACGGGAATGAATTGACTTTTTTATTATTTAGTCTTTCTTGAAGAAGAAAACACCTGTTGTGCTCTGAGTTTCGGTCTTATACGAACGCAGATAGTTAAAGGTTGCTGCACCAGTCATTAACCATACACCATTATTTGAAGGACAAATTCCTGTACCATTTGACTTATTGGCAAAAACCCATTCAGCATCTGCTGCTGTATCAGTAAAGAATAATCTGCGGTTTACTGCATTTTGTGAATTATACAGATATTTACCATCTACCATAATGTAGTAGGTATTTGCTTTACCATCTACTGCAACGAGTTGAACTTCTTTTGTAACTGCTTCAGAAGCTGTCTGAGGAGTTAATTCATTATTTGCAAACTCATATGATACTGTAACTAAATCGCTATTTGTATTCAGGTTTGAGCCATCAGCCGATGTTGAACCTGTCCACATCTGATAATTATAAGGTGAAAGGTCTACACTGTTATTGTTGGTTAGAACATATCCGGCCATCATATAAGTACCTGCAGTAATATCATTGATAGAAGAAATCAGAGTATAACCTCCTGATGATGTCCCCGGAGCGGCAACTGTTACAGGAACAGTGATGCTGTTATATCCGCTTAGTGTAACAGTTAACGTTTGACTTACTGCTTCGTCAGTTGTATTTGCTTCTGCTACGATAGTCACGATATCAGTGCTGTTGTCAACAGTAGCAGAAAGAATACCGCTCAATCCGCTTACAGAAAGTGTATTGCTGCCTTTGTTTGCTACAGCGATAGTAACAGTTTTAGTACCGCCATCTGATGTAAATGAAACAGATGATGGAGTTGCGCCTGTAACAGAAGGATCAGAAGAACTGAAAGCTGCAACGTCTGCCAAATCACGTGGAACTAACTGAGCTGAATTGTTGTAAACAGATGCAAGACCTGTGATGTTGCCTGTTGTAACTACAAACGGTTCATCATTGAATGCTGTTGCATCTTTTTTACAGAATACAGTGAAAGTTGTGCTGTTTGCTGTAAATGAATGTGATGAAATCGCTGAAGTATTTGCCCAGATTCCTGCAGCGCTTGGTGTAGCGTTTTGAATGGTTACTGCCATACTCTGATATGCTGCAAGCTGATCAGGAGTGATAACAATCGGAGTGATAGTTGCTGTACCTGACAATTTCTCGATAGTTACCCATGCATCGCCGGCTGCGCCAGTTACCTGATAACCACCATTTCTGTTCTGACAAGTCGCCAAGCCTTTAGCAAGAGTTACTTTTACTTTATCACCTTTGGTTACGCCAAGTGTGCTTGGTTCTACGCTTGTACCATAAAGTATAATACCATTGCCCGATGTAGTTGCATTTTCAGTTGCAAGAATCAGGTTATTGAATGAATAGTTACCACCAGCAACATCGTTCTGAACAACTGCTTCGAAATAACGGTCAGCATAAGCATCAACAATAGTAGAAGAAGTAGTCATCTGAGCAATAAGTTCAGGAATAGTAATTGCAGAAGGTTCTTCTGTTGAAGGAGGTGTAGTACCACCAGATAATTCTACACTCTGGCCACCATTACCGGTTGCAAGCGTGATATCATCAAGACGGAATACTGAAGATTCTGATGCTGCAAACTTAATGTAAAGTTCACCAACAGCTTCTTTCAATGTAAAGTCAGCAGTTGCTAAGATCCAGTAAGGATGTTCTGAATCACCATCATTTTTAGTATAAGTAATCGGAGTCCATGTAGAACCATTGGCACTCAAAGAAACTTCGAATTTATTAAGCGGGAAGGTATTATCATATGTACCATCATCATTTCTGAAAGAATAGCTTGCACCGAAAGTCAGCTTCAGATTTGTCTGAGCGCTTGTTAGTGTAATAGTATTAATCTGGAACGAAGAAGGTGCAGTACCGAAGAAGATTACATTAGGGCCAGATGCACCATTGTAAGAACCAGAGTTAGAGTTACCTGTATTTCGGATAGTAGCACTTGTTCCGGAATAAGTAACGCTTGCTGCACCGGTACCTGAAGCATTCCAATTGTCATATGCAGCAACTTGTGGCCATCCTGTAGCAGATGAAACAGCCTGATCACCAATATTAGTATTGAAGATAGTTACTGCAGGAGTGATTTCACCACTCTTGATTGTAACAGTTTCACTCTTAAGCGGACCTACTTTATTAGAAATCTGGATCACGATATTTGCTTCATCGTTGATACCTGCCGGTATGCTAACCTGTACTTTGGCCGATCCATCGCCTTCGTATGCAGAAAGAGTAACCCATGATTTATTGTCCTGCACAGTTGCTGTCCAGTGACGGTTGGTTGAGATCTCAAAATATGACTGACTGTCACTTGCTGGCTGACCATCATTACTGAAGATAAGCGTCGTAGGATCAACAGTCAAATAAGGTGCTTCGGTGTCGTCATTATCATCAACGCAACTCACGAAGACAGATGTTGTCATCAAACAGATGAACAAATAGAAAAGCTTAAGAAAATTAAGATTCTTCATACTTGATATATAATTATTTAATAAAAGTAATATACGTTTAGTTTTTGTCATTGGAAAAAGCAAACAAAGATAACATTTAGATAAAAACGAGACCTAATTTCGCTTACTAATCGATAACGTACACCCCCTTTTATTTGTTTGTTAATAGACAGAATGTTTCAATTGTTTGAAGATTTTGATAAATAATCATATCAGTACTGTATAAATATCTTCAGTAGAAATAAAGGATGTTAAATGATTGGATTGCTTTGTGAGTTATACTATCTGAATACGACTATTAAAGCGTGAACTAACTTATAAATTCTTGATATTATTTAATTCTATGTTAAAACTGTTTTTAACTCAATTTTCTTAAGCACATGATATCCTTTTTACCTTGAAAACACCTGGTTTTAGTTAATCAGATTATAAAAGCAAAGGTTTAAAATCACGTTCTTCACAGATGCGTTTTTGAAAAAAGAAGGCAGTATGCATAGATTTAAAAACTTAATGCTATATGAAAAAAAGAATTCTATTCTGTCTATGGTTGATAACCATTTGTTTTGCAGTGAATGCACAAACACAAAATCTGCAAGAGTTTACTGTAAAAGGTATATTGCTCGATTCTCTGACTCATGAAGGTGAACCGTATGCAACTATTTCTATCGTGAAAGATGATTTGCCGGGAAATCCTGTAAAGATGGCGGTTACCGATATGAATGGAAAGTTTGCTGAATCCTTTAAATCCTCTCCGGGTAACTATACGATTAACATCACCTCTATTGGCAAACAAACGGTTGTGAAACACTTTGCTTTAAATGCATCTTCACCGGTTGCTGATCTGGGCTCGCTGAATAGTGTTGAGGCTACCAATGAGCTTGGTGCTGTAGAGATTGTAGCGCAGAAACCTTTGGTGAAAGCCGATCTTGATAAAATTACCTATAATGTTGAAGATGATCCCGATTCGCAGACTAACTCTGTACTCGAAATGCTTCGTAAGGTTCCATTGGTGACTGTAGATGGAGAAGATAATATTCAGGTGAACGGTAGTAGCAGCTTTAAAGTCCATATCAACGGCAAACCTAACCCGATGATGAGCGATAATCCGACTGAGGTATTGCGGAGCCTGCCTGCAAACACAATTAAGAATATTGAAGTTATTACTAACCCCGGTGCAAAATATGACGCTGAGGGTATTGGCGGTATTCTTAATATCATTACTATTGGTGGGGGCTTTCAGGGTTATACGGCAACAATTACAGGTGGGGTAAATAACTCTGGTGAGAATGGTAGTGTTTATGCGACAATAAAAAAGAATAAGTTCACATTTTCTCTGAACTACAATCTTTCTCATACAAGACCGCCTAAGAATCATTCCGGTAATATTCGTCAGGATGTGGATTCTGAAGGTAATATAACGGGCGAGGTTGTTAATGAGACGGGCATTAAGAACAAAGGTAACTTTCAGTATGGAAATATGGAGGCGAGTTATGAAATAGATACTTTGCGACTTCTCTCTGTCTCAGCCGGTGTGTTTGGTAGTAACCGACATGTAAACAGTAATGGAGACAACTGGATGGCCGACTATACAATGTACAATGA
Source organism: uncultured Bacteroides sp. (assembly GCA_947074195.1). Taxonomy (GTDB): domain Bacteria; phylum Bacteroidota; class Bacteroidia; order Bacteroidales; family Bacteroidaceae; genus Bacteroides. The sequence continues at coordinate 29,292 of CAMTOS010000023.1, read as the reverse complement.
TAATCTTGCATATCGCTACCAGAATGTGACCAAAAGTAAAAACTCATGGTACAATATCAGAGGTAGTGTCGACTATCAGCGCGTTTCTGCTGTTAATAAAGACCGCTACTTTACTTTCTCTTATCAGATGAGTGTTAGACCATCTACTGAGGATGGCCGTAATACTTATTTATATAATGATGGTGAGATATCTGAAGAATGGCTGAATCGTCTGCAATTGCAAAACTATCGTTCTGATGCATCTCAGCACAATGGGGAGCATACTTTTCAGGCCGATTATACAACTCCGTTCGCTAAAGTAAATACACTTGATGTCGGGTTAAAGTATATCTTCCGTAATAATACAAGCGATACGAAACGATACGAAGCCGAAGGTGTGGATGAGAACTATATCTACAGTGCCGACCGTAGCAGCCATTATAAACATAAGAATGACATCTTTGCCGCTTATCTGGGTTATGGGCTGAAACTTGATAAATGGATGGCAAAAGCTGGTGTACGTTATGAGCATACATTGCAGCATGTGAAATTTCTTGTCGGCCAGGGTGAGAACTTCACTTCAAACTTTAATGATGTGATTCCGTCGGGTAGCATTGGTTACAAAATAAGCGATATGTCTAATATTCGCATCGGTTACGATATGCGTATTTATCGTCCGGGTATATGGTATCTGAATCCGTATATCAATAATCAGAACCCGAACTATATAACTAAGGGTAATCCCGATTTGAAAAACGAAAAAAGCAATGCCTTTAATCTGAGCTATAGCAACTTTACGCAGAAGTTCAATATTAATCTTTCATTGCGCTACCGCTTTAATAATAACGGAATAGAATCTTTCACCGAAATGATAAAGACCGGCGAAGTTGTTCCAGAGTTAAACAATATGGTGGCCGATCATGACTTCCTGTTTCAGACCTACGAAAATGTGGGTAAATCAAAGAATGCTGGTTTTGATGCCTATGTAAACTGGAATGCTTCACCGAAAACCCGTATTTATGTGAATGTAAATCTGGGTTATTCGAAGTTTGAGAGTAAGAAACAAGGGTTGGAGAATAGTGGATGGAATGTATTTACTTATGGAGGTATACAGCATACTTTCCCTCTGGATATACGGGCTACTCTGAATGGTATGTATGGATCGCCAAGCATTAACCTGCAAGGTAAAGGCGGCTCATTCTATAACTATAGTCTTAGCCTTAACCGTTCATTCCTGGCGGAAAAGCGACTTACTATATCTATGTTCTGCTCGAATATCTTTAATCGTTATACTGATTTTAAGAGTAATGTCAATGGCGAAGGCTTTGTGCAGCGTACAAACTATAAATTTCCTCAGCGTCGATTTGGTCTGTCGGTGAGTTATCGTTTAGGCTCTTTGAGAGCGAGTGTGCAGAAAACAAACCGCTCTATCGAGAACGATGATGTGAAAGGTGGTGATGGTGCAGGTTCTGCCGGAGGTGGAGAATAATACTAAACTATTCATATAAAAAGCGGTCATTCGGTGTTTAAACACCGTTTGGCCGCTTTTGCTTTATTACTGTTTCTTTACGATTTGTTTCTTGCCAATATCATCTTTCATGGCTTCAGCTTCTTCATCGTTTATCATCCCGGCATCGCTAAGCTGATTGATGGCAACTTTCTCCTGTGTGAACAACAATCGCTTCACTTTGCAGTTTACGGCTTCTTTGTAAGCATCAGGATAATTTTCTTCAAGCACATCAAACTGCTTCTGTGCCTGTTCTATGTTCGATTGTAGTTCGGCCGATATCAGGGTGATGCTGTCAAGTTCCGTCTGCTTTAAAGTAGGCGATTCTTTAAAAGTCTCCATCATTTGCAATGCATCCCGGTTCATAATAATGAAACCGCGGAGTGTATCATAGCACTTAATGATATGCTTGTTATATAGTTTAATGAAAAACTTGTGCCCCTCTATAATCTTCTTCCTGCGGGGCGATGGCTGTCCGTAATCCTTAAAATAATCTTTCAGGTCGGTTAATGGTAATACGCCGTCACGATCATCCATATCCTCAATCATCATCAGGAGTTCACGCTGTGTTTCGCCCATGATTTCTCCTTTATGAAACAGTTTCACTGCATCGATCATAAACTCCTCCATGACTCTTTTGCGCATGGTGGCTGTAATTGTCTGGAAGTTGATACAAGCGGCTTCGGGTAATATTCCTTCCTGAGGCAGATAGGCTTCTATTCTGGGCCAGTCCACAAACTCAACGTACGGACTCTTTTTCAGTTCATCCAGACTTTCGCGGGCTTTCTTGGCATAAAGCGATTTTACATTGTATTGCAACAGCATGCTTACCGGAGATTTCTGTGTAAGCTTCATTTTCTTCAATAACCACCCCATGGTTGTAGCATTGATGCAGAGTGTCAGAGTAACGATGCCTGCTGTTAAGAACAGGGTCTGTTGTCTGATGGGTTCGGGTACGGATTTAGTATAGAATACGACCAGGGCTAAAGTTAAACCTACGGCACCGCGCAAACCTCCCCAGCCCAGAACCACCGTTTCGCGGAAGGTGAATCCATAGCGCATCTTTCGCATAATGGGGAAGAATATGTAAATCATGATGTAGCGGATAATATTTACGCCCACATAAACGATGAACAGAATACCGAAATCCCGCCAGAGGAAGCTGCATTTCATGGCAATCATAATGCCTACCAGCAAAAAGATAAGTGTGTTGCCCATATAAGCCAGCAGTTCCCAGAAGTTATGAATAAAGGTGTTGACTTTTGCCTGGAGTTTGGTCGATCCCACATAGGCGATGTAAAGTCCGAAAGTTACCAGGGAGATTACTCCTGATATCTGGAAGATGTCGTTAGTCACATAAAACAATATATATGAGGCGGTAATCAGTACGGTGCTTTGCAATACGGGCTCACTGCGGGTATGGTCTACCAGGCGGATGCAGATCATGCCGACAAACATACCCGAGGCCACCGCGCCGAATACAGTAATCAGGAAGTTGACAAACGGATTGAAGGGTAGCCCTTCTTTTATAAATGAACCGAAGAACAGCATAAAGAACACGATACCGGTACCATCGTTCAGCATCGATTCAGAATCAACAAGAGTAGAGAATCGTTTACTGGTTTTCAGCTCGCTGAGCAGCGCTACTACCGCCACAGGGTCGGTGGCCGATATCAGTGCTCCGAATGTAAAAGCCAGTGTCCACGTCCATTGTACATAAGTTGGGAATAAGATGCTTAGCAGCATCAGCAGTGCGCCGGTTAACAGCATGGCTATGGCAACACCTGGTATGGCCAGCAAGTTGGCGCTTACGAATGTTTTCTTAAATACATGGAAGTTCATATTGAATGAGGCCTCGAATATCAGGATGGGCAGAAAGAAATAGAGGATGATATACGGGTCCATATCGCTGATGCTAAATAATACACTATCGATAATCTGCGGCATATGAAACCATTCGAACCGGGCACTGCAACCAATAAGAAGACCGACAATGAATAGTCCGACGGTATATGGGATGAAGGTTTTCTTTAAGAATATTCTGAGTATTACTCCTACGAATAAGCTGATGACGATGAAAAGCATCAGGTCAATAAACGCGCTGTTGCCCATGATTACGTTTTTTTATTTATATATTTAAGTGATATGCAAGTCAGTTTTATCTCTTGCTCTAAATAAGTAAACAATGAAAGACCGTTCATTGTTTGTAGAAATTAACAGTAAGGTAAAGATACAAAAAAAAGCTCTCAACTAATGTTGAAAGCTTTCGTTGTGCGGATGAAGGGACTCGAACCCCCACGTCGCGAGACACCAGATCCTAAGTCTGGCGCGGCTACCAATTACGCCACATCCGCAGGTGCTTCATTTCTAAAGCGATGCAAAGATAGAGATAATTCTACAACTTGCAAATATTCCCGATTAAATATTTTGATATTTAACAGTTATTTACTCTTTGCGAAGATAGCTTCTTGCTGCTTCTATAATGGTGTCATAGCCATTCAGCTGATCTTCTACAGTCATATCTACCTTAATATCAGGCTCTATGCCGAATTCGGTATGGTTCATGTCGCGGTCGTAGTGCGGACTTGCCGAAAAACGGATGCTCCAGCCATTTGGAAGCTCCGATGTAAAGGGCATTCCCGAACCTCCGCCACTTGTATCGCCCATAATGGTCACGTTCGGCAAATAGCGCATGCTATTTATAAAGTCATTGGTTGCGCTGTAAGAGTGTCGGTTCGATAATACGACTACCGGTTTTTGCCATCTGATGTAGTTCGATGGCTCCAGATAGAGGGCATAAGGTTCCGAAAAATCATTATGTCCTTTCCCTGTTTTATGTTGTATATAACCGATGTGTACTTTCTCTTCGGTAAATCTTGATGCGATTTTAGTAGAGTAGGTGAGGTTGCCCCCGCCATTCTGGCGTACATCAATAATCAATCCGTCGCAAACGGCCAGATAAGAGAGTACTTCGTCAAGATTTCCGTCACCAACCGGATAGGAGAAACTTTCATAAGAAATATAACCGATGTTGTCATTCAGCATCTTGTATTTCATACCTGCGGCACGGCGATAGTCCAGTCCCAGGTAGTTGCTGTTTTCTATAATGGCTTCGGTGTAGTTACGCGGACTGTCGCTCCAGAAGTCATAGCGGGTCTGGTTAAACGAAGCAGTCAGGTTTACATGTCCGTCTTTCAGCTGATAGAGCATGCTGTCCATTACCTCAAAAAGGTTCTCACGGCTCATGTCAGGAGTAAGGCGGCTGCGGTATTCACGGCCAATCTCATCCCAGTCAATTCCTTTGTAGTCTAAGAAGCAGTATTTCTCATCGATGATCTGCCATAACTGGTCGAAATTGCCTTCGGGATTATTATCAAAATACTCTTCACCGATGCACGACGTTAAGCCCAGCATTCCGGCGAAAAATATAAGTAAAAGATGTTTTAATTTATATGTCATCCGGTAAAAGAAAAAGAATCAATTAAATAACTGATTGATAAATGTTAGGTATAGGTTTAGTAAGCACGGAGATTCGGTGGAACATCTGTTCCCCATTTCTCCTTTATGCGATAGAGCTCTTTGACTACCCCCAGCATAAAGATATGCGAGTAGACATGAGTTTTTAGTCCGTTCACTTTTGATTGCTGAATATCGGCTACATAACTGACACGTATTTTGCTGTAACGTATCGGAAAATCTGCTGTCAGCCACTGGCGCAATGAAGGCTGGTTGTATACCGAAGTAAATTTAATCACTCCGTCCCAGTTGCCCAGCGAAAATATTTCATAATAGGATTGTCCGTAATGAGGCGAAAACATCACCCCCAGAAACGGTGCATTTATCTGGTAACGCAGAGTTACCGGATATTTCTTAATGCGGGTATTCCAGATAGCCATTGCCGATGCATCCAGATTAATGAATGCTCGTGCCGATGCCGGATTGTTCGTATTGCGGAGATTATAAATAAAACCTCCGTTCAGATCGAGTACAGCGCCCGCCAGTATTTTAAATTCAGGTGTCAGCCTGAATTGGTAGTGCAACCCGTAATTCCAGTTAAACAAGCCGGAAAACATATTGTTATTATCGGCCCGGTTGTGTGTATAGCTCACATTTCCCTGAAACATGGTCTGTACCGATACGTTACCGTCCAGCAGGTTGGTCATGCGCATCGATTCGCGGATCACTCTGAATTCGGCTCCTTTATACTCCTGAGGAGAAAGGTAGGTGTCGAATACATTCGTAAAACCCAATCCATAGGAAGTAGTCCGGGTAATGAAGCGGGTTGCCCGGAGCGAGTCTGCCTGTGCCCTGCTTTGCTGTATACCTATAAAAAGGAGACAGCAAACCAAAGCACCAATATAGCTATATCTGTTTTTAGTCATTAAAAGTTTTCTAAGGTTTATCCTTGAAGAACGTCATCTGCCCGTCAATCACATCGATTCCGGGTTCTTCATCTGCCGAAGCCATTTCTGTGCTGATTTCTGTCTCTTCCACAACAACTTCTGTTACCTCTACTTCTTCCGGTATATATTGTTTCACCGGTTCAAGTTCGTTGATGGTCTCTATATTAAATGTCGTGATACGTTTTCCTTTTGCTTTAAATCCTTTTACGGCAATAAAGTCTTCTGCATCGATAATCAATGGCTCACGGAAGCTGTCTGCTCCGCCAAAGATCACTTCAAAGCGCGGATAATATTCATCCGTCAGCAAAATCAGGCGACTATTTTTGTTTTCACCCATATAGTTTTGCTTGCGCGCTGTTGCTTCGAACGAGAAGCGTTTCAGATATGGATAGTTCTGCTGGTCTGCATCAAACAAAGCGGCAGTCCATATCTTGTTGGCGTCAAACTTCTCTATCAGGCGAATCTGATCTTCGTAGTGATTGCTCACATCAAAGTTGGTAGTGTAGAATTCACCATTGTTCAGTACGACAAGAATCTGGTCATCGCTCTGGAATTCACCTAAGAATTCACCTCTTCCGTCATAATTCAATCGTAACACGTCACGGTCGAACCACACTTTGCGGCCACCAAGAGTCGATGCCCCTTTGTGCTTCAGACTGATTTTCTGTATCGGCAAGCGGGTCAGAATCACACCCTGGGCCTGACGGCCTTTAATGGTGATTTCGCTAAAGTCGCGTTCAAACGTAATGCGTCTTACACGCGGATTTGGCTTAAGCGTTACCTTAATCACCTCTGCTTCACCATTAGGATTAGCGGTGAAATAAGTAATGCGTGAATCAGGTGTTCCCTGTGTCACATCATACTCACGATCGCGAATCACCGAAGTCACTGCAAATCGTTTGATATATGTCGTACCTTCTTTGCCATCACGGTATGCCACATTATAAATGGTACGTTTATCGTTCTTCTTAAATACATTGACATACAAGATGTTTTTACCAACAAACTTCTTGTCTGCCACCGGAGTTACGATAACCTTACCGTCACGGAAGAAGATAATCACATCGTCCAGATCCGAGCAGTTGGCCACAAACTCATTCTTCTTAAGCGATGTTCCGATGAAACCCTCTTCACGGTTGATATATAGTTTTTCGTTTGCTTCCACCACTTTCGTTACCTCAATTGTATCGAAATTACGTAGTTCAGTCAAACGAGGGAAAGCTTTTCCATATTTCTCTTTCAGTCGGCTAAACCAGTCGATGGTATAATCCACAATATGGTTCAGCTGATTCTCAATCTCCTCGATTTCACCTTTTGTTCTGGCGATAAATTCATCTGCCTTATCCGTGTTAAACTTCAGAATTCGTCCCATCTTGATTTCCATCAGTCGCAGGATATCATCCTTTGTTACTTCACGAACAAAATTAGGATAGAAAGGCGTCAATCGTTTGTCGATGTGCGCACAAGCCGCATCCATGTCTTTGGCCTGCTCAAACTCCTTATCTTTATAGATACGCTCTTCGATGAAAATCTTTTCGAGCGATGCAAAGTGCAAAGCTTCCTGTAGCTCGCTTTTGCGAATTTCAAGTTCCAGCTTCAGCATCTCCAGCGTATGGTCTACCGATTTCTTCAGTACATCACTCACCCGTAGGAAGTGCGGTCTGTTTTCATCAATCACACAGCAGTTAGGCGAGATGCTTACCTCACAATCGGTAAAGGCATACAGTGCATCAATCGTTTTATCCGAAGAAGTTCCCGGTGCCAGATGCACCAGAATCTCTACATTGGCCGATGTATTATCATCCACCTTGCGGATCTTGATTTTTCCTTTATCCACTGCTCGCAGAATCGAATCGATCACCGAAGAAGTAGTTTTTCCGTAAGGAATCTCAGTAATGGCCAGCGTCTTGTTGTCAAGCTTGTTGATTTTTGCACGAATCTTTACCGATCCGCCGCGCTCGCCATCATTATATTTAGATACATCGATAGAACCACCTGTCTGAAAATCGGGATAAAGCTTAAACGCTTCTCCTTTAAGGTAGTGCATCGCTGCATCGCAAAGTTCGTTAAAGTTGTGCGGCAATATTTTAGAAGACAAACCTACGGCGATACCTTCCACACCCTGCGCCAGTAGCAAAGGGAATTTTACAGGCAACGTAATCGGTTCTTTGTTACGACCATCATATGAGAGCTTCCACTCCGTTGTTTTAGGATTGAACACCACATCGAGTGCAAATTTAGACAGACGAGCTTCAATATAACGTGGAGCGGCCGCACCGTCACCGGTCAGAATGTTACCCCAGTTCCCCTGACAGTCCACCAGCAAGTCTTTCTGTCCCAGTTGCACCAAAGCATCACCAATAGAAGCATCACCATGCGGGTGAAATTGCATGGTATGACCTACAATGTTCGCCACTTTATTGTAGCGTCCATCGTCCAGACGTTTCATAGAATGAAGAATACGTCGCTGAACCGGTTTCAAACCATCGAGAATATGGGGTACAGCACGTTCCAGAATTACGTAGGAAGCGTAATCCAGAAACCAGCTCTGGTACATACCCGTCAGCTGATGTTTTATATTTTCGTTTAATGTTTCCGCCGGTTTATAGTCGGAATGTTCTTCATGAATCTCGTTGATCTCGTCACTCATATTTTTCTGATGTCTTTCTCTTCTAAATTGCGCAGTAAATGCATTATATCAGCCTCAGATAAGGCCTTTGCACGCAAAAATACAAAAATCATTCCATAATAATTGTTGCATTTAAGAATAATTTCTGCTGCTGTGGCAGATGTTTTTCAAAAAGCCCTGAATCAGGCAATAACAGACCGGGAATTAGAAAATGACACCTTGTGCAGTTAGTAAAGATTATTCTATTGAAACAGTAATTATATAAAATAATTTGCCCTCTCAGTGTTTTTTGTCAGCTATTATGCCACTTTTTAATTTCCTTTTATCTCTTCTGAACCAAGCTTTTAACTCTGTTGTTGTATGTGGAATACAGATTATTCTAAAACTTAAATGATAAGCTATGACTACCAGTTGTCCCTTTTTGTTTCCCGATACCATGGATGGAATCGATGTCTCGGTTTTTCTGCTCATTGCCCGTATCGTTTTCGGAGGTCTCATGATCTCGCATGGCATCGAAAAATGCCTCAATTTCAAGTCGCTTTCCACCACCTTCCCGGCGCAGTTCGGTATGAGTTCCAAAGCCTCGCTTATGCTGGCCATTTTCGGTGAGCTCATCTGTTCCATATCTTTTGTCTTTGGTTTCCTGTACCGTCTGTGTATGCTGCCCATGCTTTTCACCATGTTTGTGGCCTGTTTTGTGGCGTTGCGTAAGGCCCCATTCTCGCAGCGTGAGTTGTCTCTGGTCTATCTCATTGTATTTATATTTTTATACATAGCAGGGCCGGGTCGCTTCTCTATCGACTATCTCTTCATCCGTTGAGCATAGTTTGCCCGCTTTTTATATCTTCTTAAAGAGATATGATGTACGCTTTATTAACATCATATTTACTTTTTTTGCATCCTATAGGTCACTATGTTAGGGTGAAAGAACAATCTTATGCAAAAAAATCGTTTACTTTGCGAATTATTTCTCTGTCTGCTAAACAGATAGGGACTATATTAAACGAATTGTAACGAAAAAGATATAAAAGAATGGCACAGGAAGATGTTTTTAAGAAGATTGTATCGCATTGTAAAGAGTACGGTTTCGTATTTCCTTCAAGCGAAATTTACGATGGATTAGGAGCTGTATACGACTATGGTCAAATGGGTGTGGAACTGAAAAACAACATCAAGAAATACTGGTGGGATAGCATGGTTCTGCTTCACGAGAACATCGTAGGTATCGACTCAGCTATTTTTATGCACCCTACCATCTGGAAGGCTTCAGGTCACGTAGACGCATTTAATGATCCGTTGATTGACAATAAAGATTCTAAAAAACGCTATCGTGCTGACGTTCTTATCGAAGATCAGCTGGCTAAGATTGATGATAAAATCAACAAAGAAGTGGCGAAGGCTGCGAAACGTTTCGGCGAATCGTTCGATGAGGCTCAGTTCAGAAGCACAAATCCACGTGTATTAGATAATCAGGCGAAACGCGATGCATTGCACGAACGTTTTGCTAAAGCACTTAACGACAGCAATCTTGACGAACTTCGTCAGATCATCGTTGATGAAGAAATCGTTTGTCCTATCTCTGGTACGAAGAACTGGACAGAAGTACGTCAGTTCAACCTGATGTTCTCTACCGAAATGGGTTCTACTGCAGATGGTGCAATGAAAATCTACCTTCGTCCTGAAACAGCTCAGGGTATCTTCGTGAACTACCTGAATGTACAGAAAACCGGCCGTATGAAGATTCCTTTTGGTATCGCTCAGATCGGTAAGGCTTTCCGTAACGAAATCGTGGCACGTCAGTTCATCTTCCGTATGCGTGAGTTCGAACAGATGGAAATGCAGTTCTTCGTGAAACCGGGTACTGAACTTGACTGGTTCGCTAAATGGAAAGAACTTCGTCTGCAATGGCACAAGGCTCTTGGTTTTGGTAATGATCACTATCGTTATCATGATCACGATAAACTGGCTCACTACGCGAATGCGGCTACCGATATCGAATTCCTGATGCCTTTCGGTTTCAAAGAAGTTGAGGGTATCCACTCTCGTACTAATTTCGACTTAACTCAGCACGAGCAGTTCTCTGGTAAGAACATCAAATACTTCGATCCTGAGATCAACGAATCATACGTTCCTTATGTGGTAGAAACTTCTATCGGTGTAGACCGTATGTTCCTGAGTATTCTTAGCGCATCTTACTGCGAAGAGAAACTTGAAAACGGTGAGACTCGTGTGGTATTAAGATTGCCTGCTCCGCTGGCTCCTGTGAAACTTGCAGTTATGCCATTGGTAAAGAAAGATGGTCTGCCTGAGAAAGCACGCGAGATTATCGACGGTCTGAAGTTCCAGTTCCACTGCCAGTACGATGAGAAAGACAGTATCGGTAAACGTTACCGTCGTCAGGATGCCATCGGTACTCCATTCTGTGTGACTGTTGACCACCAGACTATCGAAGATAACTGCGTTACTCTTCGCGACCGCGACACAATGAAACAGGAACGCGTGGCCATTGCCGATCTTTCGGGTATCATCGCAGACCGCGTAAGCATCACATCACTATTGAAAAAACTACAATAAAATAATTAACCGAATGAGTAAAAAAGTCTTTATAGCTCCTTTGTTGCTATTGATGATTCTCCTTACATCTTGCGAAGAAACCAAAGAGGTAAGCAAGTACGATAACTGGAGAGAACGCAACGAAGCATTCATTGACTCACTGTACAATGTATACACGACACAAGCTGATCATGGCGGATTGGATAGTATTCACTTACTTTCGGCTCCGAACAGATATATGTTCTATAAGAAGCTAAACCCTGTAACTGAAGTTCCGGGCTATGAGGCTAATCCTTCACTGCGTCCGTTAGACCAGAGTTCGTCTGTAGAGATGTACTATAAAGGTATGAATATCCTTGACGAACGTTTCGACGGATTCTATGGTGACGCACCAACAGTATTCGACAGACCTGCAACATTCAGTGTAACTTATGGTTCTGTTATCAATGGCTGGTGGGAAGTATTACAACGCATGACTTTAGGTGAGCGTTGGTTGGTATACATTCCATGGAATCAGGGTTATGGTTCATCAGGTACAACCGGTATCCTTGGTTATTCTACCCTGATTTTCGATATGCAGATGTTTAGCATCACTGACCTTTCGTTTACACGCGAAGGTGAAGAGCTTGAAGATGTCATCATCGATGAAGTAGCAGAATAAGATATACTCTTACTGATATAGTAAAGGCTGAATTCTCTTTGTGGGAATTCAGCCTTTATTGTTATAGTATGGGAGGTGTGTTGAAATATCAATACACGTTGTGTTTTCAGACGCAGCGTGCTGCGTCTGGATGCATCATTCAAATGCAATTAACAATACCGGAAACCAACAAAAAACCATCATTTATCAGCAAACTATTCTCAGCTCGCTGGCAAGCTATTCCCGGCGTGCCGGCAAGCTATCACTGGCACGACCGCAAGCTATTACCAGAAAATGATCTTACAGACCATTAAAAGCATCGACGGCTTTCTTTACTGAACCATGTAATAATAACAGATCTTTGGCCTTTTCATAACTCAGTTGAGTCTCTTCCATAATCATGCGGGTACCGCGGTCAATCAGTTTGGCGTTACTCAGTTGCATGTTCACCATCTTGTTGCCTTTCACGCGTCCCATCTGAATCATTACCGAGGTCGATATCATGTTCAGAATCATCTTTTGACCGGTACCCGATTTCATGCGCGAGCTACCCGTAACGTATTCCGGGCCCACAATCATTTCTATCGGTACGTCGGCTTCAGCAGCCATAGGCGAATCGGGGTTACTGGTGATGCACCCCGTAAGAATACCATGTTCACGGGCTTTCTTCATGGCAGCAATCACATAAGGCGTGGTGCCCGATGCCGCTATACCAATCACCGTGTCTTTATCACAAATATCATGCTCTTTCAATTCCTCCCAGCCACGTTCCGTATTATCTTCGGCATTCTCTACCGGATTACGAAGCGCACGCTCACCACCGGCAATGAGTCCGATAACCCAGGTGGGAGGCATACCGAAAGTTGGCGGAATCTCCGAAGCATCCAGCACACCCAGTCGCCCGCTGGTGCCGGCACCCATATAAAAGATGCGGCCGCCCTGCTTCATGCGGGGCACAATCTGGTCGACTAACTTCGTGATTTGCGGAATAGCCCGCTGCACGGCGAGCGCCACTTTCTGATCTTCTGCATTCATCTCTTCCAGAATCTCTGTGGTCGATTTCTTTTCAAGATCGTTATATAGGGAAGGTTGTTCTGTAATCTTTGTAAACATAGCTAATTAAATAGAGTGATAGTGAATGAGCCCTTCTATCGGACTTTGAACGATAGTGCCGGTTTGTATGCCGAGATGCCCCGCCACATCTTTCAGGATATCGCTGTAAAAGTAAGCCACCGAACCCACAAAATGGGCAGGCAGGTTGCGGTAATCATATTGCATGACATTGCGCTCCAGAAAACTTCTGAAACTATCGGCAATAAGCAGACGTACATCGGAATTGTCCTTATGCTTGGCAAGAAAAGGCGAAAGGCTTGCCAGAAAGCGGTTAGGGAAAGGCTGGCGGTAGACTTTATCGATGATATCGGCTTCGGTCAGCTGGTAGGTGGCAAACAACTCCTCTTTTAATGAAGCAGGCAGCTGATTCTTTAATAAATCACCCAACAAGCGTTTGCCCAGATAAGCACCGCTCCCCTCATCGCCAAGGATAAATCCCAGTGCCGGTACGCGTGCCGCTATCTTATCGCCATCGAAGAAACAAGAGTTAGAACCTGTGCCCATAATGCAGGCAATGCCCGGCTCTCTGCCGCACAAGCTGCGTGCCGCACCCAGCAGATCGCTCTCTACTTCAATCTTCGTATGTGGCAGGATGCTTTGCAATGCCTCTTTTACCACCACCGATTTCTCGGGCGTACAACCCGCTCCATAGAAATAAAGATTATCCACCGGAAGTCCGTTCAGCACATTGCGTCCCTCTTCGCGAATCTCTTTCTCCGTCTGAAAAAACGGATTGATGCCGATACCGGAAGAGGTGTGCATCAATTTTCCGTCTTCTATAAAAGCCCATGTGGTTTTGGTCGAACCACTGTCTGCGATTACCATCATATCTTAATGTATATCTTCTTCTTATAAAGTATGTAGCCCACGGCCCAGTTCAGGCAGGTAAACAGCGCCGCATAAACAAAAGATGCGAGATAGTTGCCCAGCCAGCTGTTGAGGCAGATGTGATAGAAAAACCCTTGCAGATTCATCAAATCTCCGTCAAAGATAAGGAGAATATTGCCAAACATGACCGAAAGTACGGCAGCAAGTACGTATATAAACAATGGATTCACGCCAAAAGATTCGAAAAACCGGCTCCAGCGTTTATAACCTTTCACATCGATGATCCAGATGAGCAGGGCAAGGAACATAGAGCCGAGTCCGGTAGTGACCAGCACAAACGTAGGCGACCATATCTTTTTATTGATAGGGCAACCATAGCTCAGCAGAAAACCGCTAAAGGTCAGGATGGTGCCGATGATAAACAGGCGTTGTATCTTCTCGCCGACTTCCGCCTCTTCCATCATCCAGCGGCCGATACAGAAGCCCAATAGCACATGGGCAATCGATGGGATGGTGCTGAGGATTCCTTCGGGATCAATGCCATGGTCGTTGTACATACGATGAATGCCCAGCACAGTACGATCGACTACCGATAAAATGTTTGTCTCATTATCGGCAAATCCGTTGCCAAAGCACAGCAACAGGAAGTAGGCCGATAGCAGTCCGGCAATCAGATAGGGGATGTTCCGGTGACGCATCAGTAAGGCAATGAGTGCTGTAGCGCCATAGCAGATGCCGAGCCGTTGCATCACCCCAAGAATACGCACATCGCCAAAACAAATGACGGAGCGCCACAGGTGTTCGCCGAAGCTGATCTCTTCTATATTTAACCGGTGCCAGGTAAGGCACATCGTCGATAACCAGTTAATGCCGTAACCAATGGCAAAAATCACAATGGTTCGTTTCAGAATCTTTCGTCCGGCTTCGTGGGAGAAAGTAAACTTATACTTCTTTAGCGAAATGTAGGTCGATATGCCCATCATGAACATGAAGAACGGGAAGATCAGGTCGGTAGGGGTCAGACCATTCCAGACGGCATGTTCGAGGGGTGCATAGATGTACGACCACGATCCGGGATCGTTTACAAGAATCATTCCCGCTATGGTAATACCGCGGAGAATGTCGAGTGCCAAAAGGCGTTTCTTTTTCAAAGGTTGATTCATGGTGTGTTAAGTTTATAAATAAGGGGTTATTTTTTACCGAATTGGGGGTCGATTTTGACCAGTGCACAAACTGCAATCGTAGCTGCACTGCACATAATGGTCCAGATAAAGAAGCGTGAATAACCGATGGCCTCCTGCAACCATCCGGCAGCCATACCGGGCAACATCATACCCAATGCCATAAAGCCGGTGCAGATGGCGTAATGCGCAGTCTTGTGCTCGCCTTCCGAGAAGTAGATCAGGAAAAGCATGTAGGCGGTAAAGCCGAAGCCGTAACCAAACTGCTCGATGAAGACGCAGATATAGATGACGGGCATGGGCGATAGCGGGTTGAAACTCAGGTAGACATAGGTCAGTCCGGTGAGCGACAAGGTCCACGCCATGGGGAAGAGCCACTTCTTTAATCCGCCTCTGGCCGCTACGATACCGCCAAGAATACCGCCAACCGTCAGACCGATAATGCCGATGGTACCGTAGACAAAGCCCACTTCTCCGGTGGTTAGTCCCAGTCCGCCTTTATCGATAGGGTCGAGCAGAAAGGGGTTGACCAGCTTGAGGAACTGTGCTTCGGGGAAGCGGTAGAACAGCATAAAGAGAATAGCAGGAAGTGCCTGTTTCTTGGTAAAGAAAGTCTTAAAGGTATTCAGGAAAGCTCTCAGCAGATTGCCTGCCGTTACTTCGGTCGCTGGCTTATCCGTTTCCGGGCGGGGGAGTGCCCAGCTGTGATAGATGCTCACCAACAGAAAGAAGACAGATATGACGATAAAGACACAGCTCCAGGCATAGGGGATATTGCCCGATGTACCGATAAAGGTAGCCGATGTCTCTGATTTAATTTTTGGATCGATACGGAAGATAAGGTAAGCCGGTTTGTCGCAGTTGCGTGCATTGAAGATGAGGCGTTGACCTTGTTCCAGACTGATGCTGGGATCACCGTTCTTAAAGTTGACATAAAGGATTTTCTCTTCATCACCCTGTAAAGGTTGCGCCAGACGGATACCGGCAACGGCAATATTGGGCAATAAATCGGTAGCAACCTCACGTTTTTCACCAAAGGTGTTTCGCACCCATGCGGTAAAGGCGCTTTCTTCTTTGGGTGTCAGTGCAGCGCCATTTATACTGCCTGCGCCTTCATTTACGACAAAACCATTTTCTGTATTCCACTGATGAACCAGCGTTCTGATGGCTGCCATCTGTTCTTTGGCCGATACCGAATCGTTATCTAACGGGACTGTCCCGGCTTGAAGGGTTTCATCGGTATAGATAAATCCGGGGTAGGTAGCATCGAATGTGCGTTCATCGAAAGACGGAAGCATCAGCGGACTAAAATAGCCGGGCGAAGCTTCTACCCTGAGAATGGCAGGTTCCAGTCCCGTACCGGTTTCCACCAGTCCGGCAATAATCACCAGTGCTCCTTGTCCCAATACAATGGCAACACGGTAAAACGTGCTGCGAATGCCGACATAGAACGATTGCTCATGTTTGCTCAGGGCATACATATAGAAACCGTCGGCAGCAATATCGTGTGTGGCAGAGGTAAATCCAACGACCCAGAACACCGCAAGGGTGAGCTGAAAGAAGAAGGCGGTAGGTATAGAAAAGGCGATGGCAGCCAGTGCAAAAGCCAGAAGCCACTGCATCGTAAGCGTCCACCAGCGTTTGGTTTTCATGAGGTCGACAAACGGACTCCAGAAGGGTTTAATGACCCAGGGCAGGTAAAGCCATCCGGTATAAAGGGCAATATCCGTATTCGATATACCCAGTCGTTTGTACATAATCACCGAAAGCGTCATCACAGCCACATAGGGCAATCCTTCGGCCAGATAGAGCGTGGGTATCCATGCCCACGGATTTCGTTTCGTATTTTGTTTTATCGTATTTTCCATAGTCTGTCGTTTTCTTTCAGAGATAAGCCTGTTTTAGTTCGGAAGTGGGGTAGTAATGTTGCAATATCGCTTTATAATCGTACCCTTTCTCGCCCATCATCGCTGCCCCGATCTGGCAAAGCCCCACGCCATGCCCCCATCCGGCTCCGGTGATGATAAATCGCTGCGGTATGCCATTGCGATCTTTGTCCGCTGCATCCACAACAAATGCCGAACTGAATAGATGTGATGCAGAAAGTGATCTTCTGATTTCTAACTCCTTGCCCAGCGTAAACGAGCCTTTCGTGCCGCTGATCTTCAGAGTTTTGATACGGGCAGACGGACCGCGCTCAATAGCGGTAATCTCAGTGATTTCACCAATATCGATTCCGGCTCTGTCGCTTAATAACTGTTGTAATTCCTGTTGAGAATACGCCACTTTCCAGCGATAGAAATCGGGTGTTTCCTGATCGTAGTAGTTCAGCACCTGCTTTAAAACCAGCTCATCTGCAGTATTGCAAAATGCATCAGGCGCAGTTTTAATCCACTGCACCGCTTCGGCTTCCTTGGTCAAATCGGGCAGATCATTTACTGCTGCATCTCTTTTCGCCAGCAAATAAGGATAATCTTTCTCTTCCCAACAGGTAGAGAAGATTTCCATTGCTCCGCCGCAACATTTAGAATAGCGTGCATCACATATTTCATTACATGAATATAGCAATTCACCGCGGGTAGCTGCGATGGCTTCAATCACCTTTGGTGTAGAGGCCCGGGTAATGCCCTGATAACGCTGACAATGATCATCGGCACAAACATCGAAGAGGTTGTGGTCTTCGCGGTCATACCATTTTATGCGGGTATCACTGGTTTCGGTAAACTCCGGTGTCGTATGTTTCTTTTCTTTCTCGCGTTTCTCAATCTGTGATAACAGCCAGCTGCGTGAAATCACGGCATGTGCTTTCAGTAATTCCAGCGAAGCAGTGGCGTTCATTTCCGAAGAAATGACGCAAGTCAGATAATCTTCCACGCCAATCTCATTGATGGCAATCATCTTGTCTCCATCAATAATCAGTCGTAAAGCTCCGCGGAACCGTTGTACTTCTTTGCGTTCCCAGTGAAAGTCAACGCCAATCACCACATCAGTCAGTTCGAAGTCGCACCTCTCTTTATCGGTTGGTAAAAAAATCAGTTCGTTATACGACTGGTTCTTCCATTCAATATTACCATTATTTAAACAGGCTGTTTGTGGACCTTCAACAATCGTATCGTCAACTCTGAATGAACCCGACAAATTGAACTGCAGTGTCGTGGCCTGCATAATTCCTACTTTAATTACCGGTTCAGTCATGATGCTTCTTTAATTTAATGATAAGTTGCAGATAGTCTTGTGTAGGTAATGATACTTCACGAAGAATCTGCGCCAGCTCTTCGTCGGTAATCCCTTTGAAGTCGCGCTCAATCGCCGAAATAATCAACCCTGCCATATCTACACTTCCCGGACTGATGAGGCGGCGGTATTCCTCTTCGTCATGATAACAGGAAGGTCGGTGACTGTCGCGCGGAAAAAGGAAAATCATCCATTTCCCCTCTTCATACCACGTCAGAATATTCATGCGCGGCTCCACCTCATCCTTTCTTATTTCCAGATAATCGTAAACCAGTTCGAAGAGTGCCGTAGCATCTTCTTTGCTGGCCGATGTAATACGCAATACAGGATTCAGTGCCCGGTTCAGATAGCACAACTTCGCCTCCCCTTTGCTGCGGATAGCTCTGAATTCTAACGCCTTCCACTCTTTCTCTAACGGCATACTCCCTTTTTCGGCTGCCTGAAAATGCGCATGATCGGGCGCAGAAGCACCACATTTCGGACCGTTATAGAACAGTACATAGTGCGGTAAAGCTTTGGCTGCATCGAGCAAATCGCTAAACCGTTCGCGGATGCACTGATCGGTATGTTTCCGGGTAGGAATGGTCAGATGTTTCGGAAAGATAGGGTAAGGGTTGACTAAAATAAGATAATCTTCGCCAAAGGGAATACTCTTCTGCTCTTTGGGTCGTTGCGGATCGCACAAAAAGCAGGGGCGTTTGGCCAGCGACGCTTTATCGATGCGCGCTGCCGAGGATAAGGCACGGGCCGGATTAAACTGAATGCGGTAAAGTGACTCATCAATCATCACATCGCGTGTTCTGATCCGGCTCAGTGCTTCGTATTGCTGGCGTACGAACTCCCATTCGGCAATCTGTTGCTGAAAGAGTTGGTCTACGTCTTCCTGTATCATAAGTAAAAGTGGTTTATATCGGTTTCGGGGAGAGTCAGGCCAGTAACTCTTCCTGATCTTCAATCATTTGGTTCATTTTGATGCGGGCCTGTAATTCCCAGGTACGCAAACGGTCTTTATACGTATTGTGTGCATTGGCTTTCTCTATGCTGAGGCCGGCATCTGAGTTTCCTTCCCAACGGCGACACAGATAGAGCACATCGTATATGCGGCCAATCTGAAACGTGCGGCTGATCTTTAAACCGATGGCATAATCTTCGCCATAACTGGTATTTGGTAAACCCGTGCGGCGCAATACCGGTGTATAGAAAGCACGCGGCGCTCCCAGTCCGTTGATGCGCAAAGCATTGTTACGTCCGTTTTCCGGAGTCCACTCGCGATGATCGATAATGCCCGGAGGAATTTCGTTCATCTCAAAATCGGTCAGCTTATAACTGCCAATCATCATGGCACACTTCTGCTCATAGAATGCATCTACAATGGTCTGCAGAGTATGTGCATCCGAATAAAGATCATCACTATCTAACTGTACGGCAAATCGTCCGCAACGTGTATCGGCCACGCCATAGTTCCAGCAACCACCAATGCCCAGATCGGTCGTATCAGGAATCAGGTGGATGACACGTTCATCGGCAGCGAATTCTTTAATTGCTTCGGTAGTGCCATCGGTCGAATGATTATCGATTACAATCACATTGAACTTGAAATCAGCCTTTTGTGAAAGCGCCGAGCCGATGGCCTCACGGATGGTGTTCACCCGGTTGCGTACCGGAATAATGACCGATGCTTCGGTATCGAATTCCTGTTCTTCGTCGCTAAAGAAGATACTGTCGGTAAACGAAAGTGCTTCGAATATCGGCGGAAGATAAGCGCCTACCTCTTTCAGGTATTCCGTGCAGACTTCTTCCATCTCGATTTGTACCTGACGATTCTTCGGATCGACATAACTGAAATGACTCTCTGCGCCATCTTTTGTTTCGCTCAAATGAGTGGTATAGAGATATTCATTGATATGAACGATTTCAGCTTCTTGTGAAATGCGAAGGCGAAGTTCATACAAACCGGCAAACTGATAATGGGTGATCATGGCAGCAGTGGCCGCTTTAATGCGGTCCGACTGGAATAGCATGAGTTCGCCAAAATCGAAATCATTGCGCAAACTGCCTTTCTGATAATCTATCACCGGCGCAGGTTTAGAATCTTCACCCTCTTTTTGCAAATAGCGGTCGGCATACACCATACCTGCATCGGTATCGACAATAATATCGAGCATGCGATACATGGCATTTTGTCCCAGGGTGATGTTATAAGGCGAATTGCAAAGAAGAACATAAGGAATATCTTCTGCCAGCGTGGCAATCTGCTTAATGGTATCGGTGGTATAAAGTGAACTGGCTTTTAATTGCTTACAACCTTCGGGGGCAACAAAAGAATCACTGTCATTCAGGAGATAAATCTCGCAGTAGGGCGTCAGCTGAAGCAATTGTGAAAGTAAATTGCTTTGTGCATTTTCCGCTGAAAAGGGAAGAATGCAAAGGATAACCGGACTATTCATAGATAAGAATTTATATGGGTTAATGCATCTCACATTGATTATACAATAGTCGCCAAAAAAGCTGAATTACACAAACTATTTGACTGGAAATTAGGGTTAAAGTCTGTATAAAACCCCGTATTAATGAATATTTGACAGATAATAATGAACTTTTCAATCTCTAAAATATTATTAAAATAACAGCCGCGTTTTCGGTCAGTTTGCTACCGGAGAACCAGCTATATCCGTAAGAATTAAAAGAAATTAAAAAAGAGCCTATGAAGATAATCATCATTGGAGGTGTGGCAGGCGGAGCAACCGCAGCAGCCCGGTTAAGAAGAATGGATGAGAAGGCAGAGATTATATTGCTTGAAAAAGGCAAGTATATCTCGTATGCCAACTGTGGACTACCTTATTATATAGGCGGTGAAATTGCCGAGCGCGAAAAGTTATTCTTACAAACGCCTGAGGCTTTCTCTCTGCGTTATCGTATTGATGTTCGTGTAAATAATGAAGTGATCTTTATTGATCGCGCCAAGAAAACAGTTTCTGTACGCATGGCAAGTGAAGATATTTATCAGGAGAAATATGATAAACTGATTATCTCGACCGGTGCCGTACCGATGCTGCTGAATATGCCGGGTATCAATCTGGATGGTGTTTTTATTTTACGAAACATTAATGATACCGATAAGATAAAAGAGTATGTGACACGGCATCTGGTACGCAAGGCAATTATTATTGGCGGTGGTTTTATTGGTTTGGAAATGGCCGATAATCTGCAACAGATGGGTGCTCAGGTCAGCATTGTGGAACTCTCTAATCAGGTGCTTACCCCGATGGATTTTTCTATGGCCTCACTCGTTCATCAGCATCTGATGGCAAAAGGAGTCAACCTCTATCTGGAGCAGGAAGTCACCTCATGCGAACGTTTTGACAAAGGACTTAAGGTGAATACACGTAGTGGAATCAGCCTTAATACCGATCTTGTAATTCTCTCTGTAGGGGTCAAACCTGAGACTACCCTGGCACGGACTGCCGGTATAGAACTGGGGACAACGGGTGGCATAAAAGTGAATTCATATTTACAAACTTCAGATGAATCTATCTATGCCATAGGTGATGTAATCGAATACCCCAATCCGTTAACCGGCCTGCCATGGATTGATCCCCTTGCTGGTCCGGCCAACCGTCAGGGGCGTATTGTTGCCGATAATGTGCTTGGCGCATCAATTCCTTACGAAGGTTCTATCGGCACTGCCATTGCCGGAATATTTGGAATAACCGTTGCATCTACGGGACTTCCCGGAAAGCAGCTCTATAAGCTCGATATTCCTTATTTATCGGCCACAGTTCATCCTTTTTCTCATGCCACTTATTATCCCGGCGCAACGATGATGAGCATCAAGATTACTTTCTGTCCTGAGACCGGTAAGCTCTATGGTGCACAGATTGTGGGGCAGGATGGCGTCGATAAACGGATAGATGAATTTGCCTTGGCCATCAAGCGGGGTTGTACCATTTATGATCTTACTGAACTGGAACAGGCCTATGCACCTCCTTATTCTTCGGCTAAAGATCCGGTTGCCATTGCAGCCTATGTAGCTCAAAATATATTGACAGGTAAGATGAAACCGGTTTACTGGCGGGAATTCAGGGATGTACATATCAAAAGTGAGTTCCTGCTTGATGTACGCACACCGGCAGAATTTGCTACAGGTTCCTTGCCTAATGCAGTAAATATTCCGTTAGATGAACTTCGGGACCGTATTTGCGAATTGCCTCGGGATAAAGCGATCGATGTATTCTGTATTGTAGGTTTAAGAGGGTATCTGGCTTATCGTATTCTTACGCTGAATGGTTTTGAACGAGTACGAAATCTTGTCGGAGGTTTAAAAATATATAAAGCTGCTACCGCACCTATTATCATTCGTGAAATTGGTTAATTGTGGCATTTACTAAATATATATGCAGGGCATAAATACAGTGTTTAAACGTATAATATATTTAATAAAAAATATTTTAAATTCACATCTGTCGTTTTTCCTTTATGAACCTTTTAAAAGAGAAGTTGTTGATTTTATACGATTGGCTTTAATATCAAAATGTCAATTAATTATTTAACCTAAACATTATAAACGAGATGAAAAAATTAATTCCTATTTTATTGGCGGTCTTCGCATTCGCATTTGTTTCCTGCGAGAAAGACCCGGATTTGGACAAACTGAATAATGAATATTTGGTTTATACCAATTATGACAAAAGTGCAAACTTCACAAGTTTCAGTACTTTCTATATTGCCGACGAAATTTTGATTGTCGATGGTAAAGATGAACAAGAAACATCTACCAGCGCAAGCTCTCTTGAAATTATCGCAGCTATTAAAGCTCAGATGGAAGCACGTGGTTATACTTACGACAGCGATAAATCGACTGCTGATCTTGGTGTTCAGGTAAGTTATGTTCAAAGCACTTATTACTTCACTGACTATGGTTATCCTAACTGGGGTTGGGGATCAGGCGGTTACTGGCCTAACTACTGGGGAGGCTACTGGGGTGGCGGATACTACTATCCTTACTCTATTACTTACTCTCTGACTACAAATTCATTCATTACAGAAATTGTTGATCTTCAGGATAAGACTGATGATAAGCTGACCGTTCTCTGGATGAACTATCTTGTAGGTCCTACTTACTCAACTTCTACCACAACAAGTCTGGTGATTAAAGGTGTACAACAAGCATTTTCTCAGTCACCTTATCTGAAAAAATAAACTATAAACAATAAGATCATTATGAAGACAATAAAATATATTTCGCGTATAATAGCTGTTGTGGCGCTAACATTGATCTTTGCAATTCCTGCAAAAGCGCAATTATCAGACAACGGTTATGCTAATGTAGACTGGAACTTTAATGTACCAATCAGCAATGATTTCGCTGATAAAGCAAGTGGTTGGGGTATGAATTTTGAAGGTGGTTACTTTGTAACCGATGGATTGGGTCTCGGACTTTTCGTGGCTTACTCATCTAACCATAAATATATCGGCGCACGCCAGATTCCTATGGGAACAAGCGGAACTCTCTATACTGACCAGCAGCACACTGTATTCCAGATTCCATTTGGTGCAGCAGTTCGTTATCAGTTCAATCGTGGAGGTGTAGCTCAGCCTTATATTGCAGCTAAACTCGGTCCGGAATATGCTAAATACTCTACTGACTTTAATGTATTCGAAGACAAACAAAATACATGGGGCTTCTATATTTCTCCTGAAATCGGTTTGAATATTTTCCCATGGTCATATGGTCCTGGTTTGCACTTAGCTGTATATTATAGCTATGCATCAAATAAGGTAGATAAAATCTTTGACTACAGCTATAAAGGACTGAATAACTTCGGTTTCCGCGTGGGTGTTAGTTTTTAAGATCTTTAAAAACTATAGAGACGAATAAATCAATATATAAAGCAATGGCCGGAAGCAGCAAACTTCCGGCCATTGTTTATTTCAGGGCATCATAAATGGCCTGTTGTATTCTGGGACGTATATTCAGTTCTGTGAATTTACGGTTAAGTACATTGGGATAAGTGCGATTACTCAGGAAAACAAACACGAGGTTGTTGTCGGGATCTGCCCAGGCACAGGTACCGGTAAATCCGGTATGACCGAAAACGGAAGCGGGCGCCGATTCAGCACACGGACTGTTTTGCGGATTATTGGCATTGGGCTTATCGAACCCCAGCCCACGGCGACTTAATGTAGATTTGGCAGTAAGAAAGCGCTGGCAGGTCGATTCGCTGAAGTATCTCTTTCCTTTCCATATCCCGTGATTCAATAACATCTGATAGATGGCAGCCACATCTTCTGCGGTCGAGAACAGACCGGCACTACCGGCCACTCCGCCATGCAAGGCTGCAGTCTCATCGTGCACATGTCCTTCTATCACTTGCTTGCGGAAGAAGTTATCTTTGGTGGTTGGCACAATATCGGCTTTATCAAACTTGCCCAGTGGTTTGAAGGTGGTATGAGTTAACCCCATCGGCACATAGAAGTTTTTATAAAGATACTGATCCAGAGGCTGACCGCTGACTTCCTCGGCAATATACTGAAGTAGCAGGAAACCGATATCACTATAACGGTAACGCTTCTGGCCAAGATTTGCATCGATGATTTTCTTGCGGATATGCTCTTTAAACGAGCTGTTCACCCAAAGTCCGTCACACATCTGAAGATTATAATCGTCATTAGACTCATTAGAAACCCAGTCGCCTACAAATTTGAAGTTGGGGTTTGCCCAGGTGTTTTTACCAATCAACACCGTATGGTTTGCTGTTTTCTTACCGGAATATAATCCACCCGTACATGAACTTCTGTCGATGACTTCTGTAACATAACTGATGCTTGCCGGCAATCCCGATTGATGATAAAGCAGGTCCTGAATAGTAATCTGTGCTTTATTAGTACCTTTTAGCCAAGGCAGATGTTTGGATACATGATCCGTCAGATTGATTTTACCTTCATCATACAGTTTCATGATGGCCAGCAGAGTTCCGCAGGTTTTAGTCAGTGAGGCCACGTCATATAAATCAGTGGTTTTTGTCTTTCTGGTATTAAGACCTCCCTGTGTTCCGAAAGCTTTCTCATAAATTAGCTTTCCATCCTGTAATACCACAATCTGGCAACCCGGATAGGCTTTCTGTGTAATCCCCTCTTCGGCGATTTCATCAATCTGCCTGAGTTTGGCAGCCAACTCTTTATTCATTTCAAAAGCAGGTACAGCCACTGTCGAAGTATCTTGTCTGACAGTCTCACTGGTTTCTGTTTCGCCCGCTTCTACAGGTGGTGTGGCATAGAACTTAACGCCCGCAGGTTCCAGTAGCGGGAAGCCAATTTTATCTTTTCCCCAAAGTACCGGAGGTTCAACCGATAGTATAATACCATCTCCGGTTTTGTATAAACTGCCGATACTTGCCGATAATTTGCCGTCAATCTTTCCGTTGCCGAACATGGCTGCTGCTGTATGTATCTGCACACTCTTGCTTTTTGAATGTGCCAGTATCACAGAACCGGCATCCTGAGTAGCTTTTGAAAGTTGAAGCATGCTTTTATCGCGGCTGAAATAAACGATACTCACCGGCGGGATATTCTTCAGACTCGTTAATCGGTTAAGAAATCCCTGATAGGCTGTTGGTTTCTGATCAGTAACGGCAACTACAACTCCGGCATAATTCTGAAGTGAGTTCAGGATTTCGGTTTGTTGTGCAGCAGTCATCTCCTTGCGAAGCGTGATATGTTTTACCTTGCTAAACTCTTTTGCCTTTTCAACGAAAGGTGCAATATCACCGGAACCGGTTTCAATAATAGCGATAGTTTGCTCTTTGTCTTTTGTCAGTGGCAATGCATTGTTTTTATTTTTAAGCAATGTAATGGCACCAGCTTCCATGCGACTCATCAGATTATCTGTGTAAGGCGTATGAATTCTTTTGGCTAAGCCATTCACTTCTATCTGTGGCTTCTTACTTAAACCCAACTGATACTTATAAGTCAATACCTTGCGGCATTTGCTGTCTATCAGTTTCTGCGATATCTCTCCGTTTTTCACGGCAGCTATCACGGCATCCAGTTCGCGTTTCAGTGATGGAGGAGTCAGTACTATATCATTGCCCGCCTGCAATGCTTTCAGTGAAACATTGCTTTGTCCCGCCACACCTTTCATGGCAAGGGCATCGGTAAAGATAAGTCCGTTAAAGCCCAGTTCATCGACTAAAACTCCCTGCACAATTCTCTTTGAAAGAGACGAGGGCAGATTAGCTTTCGATTCGAGTGCAGGTACATAGAGGTGTCCAACCATAACACCGTTTAATCCGGCACGAACGATTTCTTTAAAAGGATAAAGTTCGATGCTGTCCAGGCGCTGACGGTCAAAAGGAAGTGTAGGAAGTGCTTTATGTGAATCGACATTAGTATCACCGTGGCCAGGGAAGTGTTTGCTCACCGACAAGACACCACCGCTTTCAAGGCCGCGGCTGTAGGCTACGACTTTCTTTGAAACCTCTTTCGGATTCTCGCCAAACGAGCGGGTGTTAATGACCGGATTCCTGGGATTGATATTCACATCGGCCACAGGGGCGAAGTTTACCTGAACTCCGATTTCTTTAAGCTGGCGTGCAACTTCACGACCATATTCAAATAGTAATTGATCGTCATTGATGCAACCCAGTACCATGTTGCGTGGAAAAGAAGGCGTGTTTTTCAGACGCATGGCAAGTCCCCATTCTCCGTCGAAGGTAATCATCAGTGGAACATCAGCCGCTTGTTGTGCCTGATTGGTCAGATTGACCTGATTCTCAAGCGTTCCACCCGAGAATAATAATCCGCCGACTTTATGAGTCGCCACCACCCGTTGCAGTAAGTCTACATTGGCTTTGGCCATCGAAGGCTCAATAGTGAAAACAAAAAGTTGTGCGATTCTTTCTTCGGGCGTAAGCTGATTCATTACCGAGTCAACCCATTGCCGGCAATTATCATCTTTGGAAGTAAGTTCAGTCCGGACAGATGGTCCGGACTGTATATGATGAATGGTTTCCTTGCTTTGATTTTCATCGGATAAGCAAAAACCCAGGAGTTGGAAAAGCGTAAGCCATCCAACCAGTAAAAGGCTTTTCATAAAAAAGGCGTCTGTAAGTCAGTGGTATAGGTTTATTCAAAAGTCAATGTTACATTACCTACGAATACTCCGTTTTTACCGGTGTGAAATAATGCAACAGCCTCTTTGTCGGCATTCAGAAAATATTGTGGTTCCTCCATGAATGTGTGCGAATGTCCGCCAAGCACAACATCAATGTTTTTACTATCGCTGATGAATGTTTCATCAGAACGTACGCCAAGATGCGACAGGCAAATCACTACATCGCACTTTTGTTGCAGTTTCAGTTCCGCAGCAAGTTTGTTGGCTACTTTTACAGGATCTTCATACACCACACCTTCATAACGGCTGGCCTGAACCAGGCCCTCGAGCGGTGCGCATACGCCGATAACACCAATCTTAATATCATCACGCTCAAGAATAATGTATGGTTTTACCAATCCTTTCAGCAGTGAGTTATCTACATTATAGTTCGAAGAGATAATCGGAAAAGTGGCCATCTTGCACAAACGTTCAAGATTCTCCATGCCAAAATCGAATTCATGATTACCGATAAGTACGGCATCATATTTCATCAGGTTCATGAGTTTAACTTCAACTTCACCTTCGTACATATTGTAATAAGGAGTACCTTGCGAAAAGTCACCACAGTCGAAAAGTAAGAGATCCGGGTCGGTTTTTCTCATCTGATCGACCAACTCTACGCGGCGAAGATAGCCGCCGAGTCCGGCATATTTATCTTTTGAATTAATATCGATAGGTTCGATTCGGCTATGTGTATCGCTGGTGTGCAGAATCTGAATGGTCTTCTGTGCATAAGCCGCCGGGAAGCTACAGAAAAACAGCAGAAGAATAAACAAGCCTGTATATTTAGTTTTCATGCGAATGGAATTTAGAGTGATTTATTTTTGAACAGTAATTCTTCCTTCAGTTTTCGAAGAGATGCGTTTTCCCTGTGCTGTTTGTCCTTCCACATATTGAATGAAAAGATCACGAAGGGTAGCTCCCGGAGGACAAACTCTGTCTTTTGCATACTGAAGCGGTTTCATACCATCATTTCCTTCAGCCAGATAATCAACCGTTGCTATGGTATACAGTTTATTATCTACCACAGGCTTACCATCGATTGTGCCATCAATTAAAGTGCGGTCTGGTCCGATAAGAAGCTGAATTCCGCTGGTTCCGTCACCACCTTTGGCAGCAATAGCCGCAAATACTTCTTTCAGCAATTTGCCATCTACTGTAATGATACAAAGAGAATTTTCAAAAGGTAGAATTTCGAATATACTTCCGACAGTAACTGGTCCTGCATTCAGGATGTTACGGATACCTCCCATGTTTACCAATCCCATATCTGCAGGCTTGCCAATAAATTCTGTAGCAGATTCACGTAATACGTCTGCCACCAGATTAGATAATGGTCCTTCAGGTGTAACTGCACGCAGTGTCGTTTCATTGATGCCAATGACGCGATTCATCATACTGTCTACAGAATTTTTGTAATGATCGAGGAGAGCCTGTGCGGCAAGATTGGTAGTAGCATCGTAAGATGAGTCTACTGCAATGAGTTTTGCGTCAACTTTAACCAGTTTATGGTGTTGTTGGCAGCCGGTTATTCCAAGAGCAGCACTTAACAGGAGCACCCCTGCAAGATGTTTCATTCGGATTTGTTTCATATTCTTTCAGTTATTTGATGTTACAAATATAATATAAATAGTTGGTAATGTGATAAAAAAGTCGTTACTTTGCACCGCTTTCGCGTAATCGCTGTCAGGAAAGTGTTACCTGATATGTTACGTTGTAACGATAAACAATTTATAATAATAAGCAACAATGGATTTAATTAAAATTGCAGAAGAAGCATTTGCTACAGGCAAACAGCACCCAAAATTCAAAGCTGGTGATACTATTACCGTAGCATATCGTATTATCGAGGGTAACAAAGAACGTGTACAGTTGTACCGTGGTGTTGTTATCAAAATTGCCGGTCATGGCGACAAAAAGCGTTTTACTGTTCGTAAAATGTCTGGTACTGTAGGTGTAGAAAGAATTTTCCCAATCGAATCACCAGCTATCGATAGCATCGAGGTGAACAAAGTTGGTAAAGTTCGTCGCGCTAAACTTTACTACTTGCGTGCTCTTACTGGTAAAAAAG